>ONTD01000043.1 GCA_900320675.1 uncultured bacterium | reverse complement strand
TTTATGGGGTGATGCATATCTTGCTACTACCGAAAATACTAACGATAGTATCGGATTCAATGTAACTCAGGATTGGAATGATTATACGACTATAAGAGATTCTCAAGGTGATACGCTTAAACTTGTAAATCAGGCTGATTTAGAAGAAAGAACTTTTGAATCATATAATGCCGAAGATGTTTATACATTAACCGATGAGCTGGGTACTACTCACGAAGGTATCTTGAATATCACAGGTCAAATCAACGGTGATGAACAATCTACAATAGATTTGGCAAATCATGACGGTTTTGTTATCGGTGAAAATACAACATTAAATATTAATAATACCCGTATCACAGGCTCCGGTTCCGATGATGTGATAAGAGTTACGGACAGCAGTGCAACGGTTGCTCTTAACGGTGCTAACTTAGACGGTAATATTTCCGGCGATGAACGCTTTAATCTTGACCTTTCAGGCGTTAGTACCACTACCTTGAACGGTACCGTTAACAATGCAGATGTTAGTTTGACTAAAGGCGGCTTGGCATTCAATCCTAATACCTTTGCCAACGAAAATACAAGCTTGACTACTGACGGCGGCTATATTTATATGAATAACGGAGAAGTCGAAGAGTATACTATTTCTAACTTATCTGCCGGCGATAAAACTAAGTATGCTATTGATATCGACTTGGGTGAAAAAGAAACCGATACGATTGTCGCTCACGGCTCAGGTACTATTTCGTTGGATGAATTCAATATAATCGGCAGAGTTCAAAATATAAATATTGATGATGAATATGTTATTCAAATTTTGAAGACTGATGAAGACGATTTGCAATTGCAGTTCTCCGAAACTGTTGCATCTCAATTGGATGACGATTACCATTTAGGTGATAACCATATTATTCTTTCAACTGACGAAATTGATCCTCATACTTTATGGACTGATGAATATTGGCAAACCGAACAAGATTATGAAGTTTGGGGACGTTTGGCATTGGGTACTACCGATACTACAAATGATTCGCTTAAATTATATCGTATGCGTACCGTTACCGGTGAACAAAGAATTAAACTTGGTGATACCTTAAAGTTGTTGTCAAGAGCTGATATTGGTGATAGAGAATTTGTATTTGAAGACTCTTCTAATATTTACCATTTGTCAGATAATTTGAATGAAGTTGCAACCGGAAAAATTGACGTTAAAGGTGTTGCCGGTACTGACGGCGAGGGTAATCCTCAGCTTTCAACCGTAAATATGCATAAATATTCGGGTTGGGAGTTAGACAAAGAAACTGAGTTAAATATTTCCGATGTTAAATTTACTAATTTGGCATATAAAAATAATGCGCTTTTGAAAGTTACTAATGCAAATGCGGTCGTAAACCTTGATAACGTTAGTATGGATCCAACAAAGAGTTCATACGGTATATCTAATGCAGGTACTATCAATGCTACAGACGGCGATGTATATTTAACCACAAGTGTAACCGGTACCGGTACATTTAACGTAACCGGTGCGGATACTGTTATTGCAGGAAATTCTTCAATTATTCAGAGTGCAGTAAACGTTACCGACGGTTCGTTGACTATGACTGACGGCTCGATTAGAGGTGCTTTGTCAATCGGTCAAAACGGTACCGCAACAGTTAATACTCAAGGTATTAACCATGAGGTTGCAAACGAAGGTACGTTGAACCTCAAGAAAGACGGTACCTTAATTCAAAATGTAACAGGCAACGGTACTACAAATATTACCGCTAATATTGTAAACGGTGCTAATATTGAAAATGATGTAAAAATTAAAGAGGGTGCAGAATTTTCAACCGCAAGAGAAAATGTTGGCGGCTCAATAGATAACGCAAGTAAATTGAATTTGTCCGGCACTATGTCTGACGTAATTACCGGAAACGGAACGACTACTGCTATTTCATTATTAAATATGTACGACGGCGCCGGTATTGTCGGTACTTTGAATGCAAACAATGCTAATATTTCTACTCAAGATAGTGTTATTGATAATGATATTAATATCGGTACATTAACAGGTGATGCAACATATTCTATCGACGTTTTGGCAAACGGAATTCAGAGTACGGCAGATAAGTTTGTTGTAGGTAATACTTCGAGCGGTAAAATTATTCTCGATAGTGTAAACTTTATTACAGGTTCAGTGCTTGATTCAACATTTAAAGCACAAATTGTTGACACTAACGGTACTGATTCAGTTTATGTTCAATTGAGTGATGCCCTGAAAGAACAGAGATTTATGGCAGGCAGAACCGCACGCCCTGAAGAAGAAGATGTTAACAGAATTACAGCATACTCAAGGATTTATCATACGCTTGAACGCGGCGGAGATTTGTACGGAAATCTTGTCGAGGCTACAACTTCAACAAATAACGACTCTATCTCAATAGTTATTAAGGATGAATACACTATTTGGGATGAAGATGATGAAAGAATTGAAACAGGTATTTTAGGTGATACTTTAACTCTTTGGAATCAGTTAGATACAACTGAAGAAAAACAGTTTAATTTCGATCAGGTTGATACATATAAAGTCGGCGAAAACTTTAGTGTTGAAGGTTTGGGTGAAACAAAAGGCAATAAAGTTTCGTTAAACGGCTTTAGAGATGCAAGTGATAACTTGGCAGTTGTAGATTTGAACAACAAGACCGGTTTTGAATTAAAGAATGCAACCGAATTCAGCATAAATAACTTAAAATTAACAGGTAACGATACGCTTGTTGATGTTTCCAATGAGAATGCAAAAATTAATATTGACGGTTCATACATTGACGGTAATATTACCGGTTCTAAAAATTATGATGTAGCGGTAAGCGGTACAACGACATTTAACGGTGTTGTAACAAATGCCGATACAACATTTAATGAAGGTTTGATGAAGTTTAATACGGATACCTTCTCAGATGCGGATGATACATTGACTGTAACCGGAGATGCAACGGTTGATTTGGTTAACGGTACCGCAGGAGATACTTATGTAATTAATGAATTAACTTCTGATGCCGCTGCAAAATGGAGTCTTGATGTTGCGGTTAACAATGAAAGTAATTTCACAAATGATATTATTCAAGCAGTGTCTTCAGCTTCATCCGGAGTAATAAAATTAGACAAGTTAAATATAACTGCCGGCGGATTTAATACAATTCCTCAGGATATGCGCGGTAAAGAATTCGTAATGCAAATATTAAAAGCGCAAAATGATGGTATCCAGCTTGATTTGAGTGATTATGTAAAACAGCAGCAATTAGGAAATACAGATTACTTATTATCTGAATCCTACGTTGGTGCGGAAGATGAAGCAGTTAAGAAAAATACTCAATATGATTACGAATACAAGACTACTCACACATACCTTGATACGTTTGGCAGATTGGGACTTGCTACAAAACAAACAACAAATGATTCAATAGGTATAACAATTAACAGTACCGGAAATCGTTATGAGTATGAAAAATTAGACGATACTCTGTATCTGGTAAATAATGCAAATATTAATGACAGAACATTTGATTTTGTTAGAGATGATGAGCATGTTGATAGTTATGTTGTAACAAAAGATTTGGGTACAACTGCAACCGGTACAATGAGTGTAAACGGTATATATGCAGACGGAACACGTTCAATAATTAACGGTACGGATTCAGAAAATAATAAACACGATTTATTTAAGCTGGCAGATGAACAAACCTTGAACCTGAATAATGTTCAAATCACAGGAGCAAAATCTGTTGCACAACTAAATAATACCGGAGCTGTATTGAATCTGAATAATGTTGAATTGACCGGTAATGATAAAGGAATTACAAACACTTCCGGTAAAGTCAATATGACAGGTTCAAACGTAATTGCAAATGATATTACAGGTGCGGGTAATACCGAAATTAAATCAGGTACAACAGAATTCAGCGGCAGCACATCAATTACTCAAACCGCAATTGATGTAACCGGCGGTTCGTTAACTATGGCTGACGGTTCTGTAAACGGAGCATTGAGTGTTTCTGACGGAGCTTCCGCAACCGTAAATGTTGAAGGAATTAATCATGCAGTTGCGAATGAAGGTGATTTAACCTTCAAAAAAGACGGAACCTTAAATTATAACGTAACAGGCGACGGTACTACCAATATTAACGGAGCGATTGTAAACGGTGCTCAAATATCTAATGATGTAAAAGTTTTGGCAGATGCTGAATTTACAACATCAAGAGAAAAAGTTGGCGGTAGTATTGATAACGCAAGCAAGTTGAATTTGACAGGTACTTTGTCCGATGTTATTACCGGTAACGGAGTTACTAAGGTAGATTCTACATTGAATCTTCATGATGGTGCCGGTATCGTAGGTACATTGAATTCTAATAACGGTACAATTTCAACTCAGGATACAAAGACTTCTAATTTCAATATAGGAACAATGACCGGAGACGGTACATATTCAATTGATATAACCGCAGCAGGAACAAGTGACAAATTTATCGCAGGCTCAAATTCTTCCGGTAAACTAACAATCAACGGATTGAATTTCTTGGATAATGAAAACTTAAATCCGAACTATAAAGTTCAAGTGATTGATTCGGCAAGTGAAGGCAACTTATACCTTGCATTAAGTGATGAAGTAAAAGCTAAAAAATATGATGCCGGCAGGACATCCAGAGATGAAACCGATAATGTTAATGCAATTACTGCATATACAGATTTGTATCATAATTATGTTCGCGGCGGCGACCTAAAGGGAACTTTGGTTGAAGCTACTACTGCAACAAATAAGGATTCAATCGGAATAGAAGTAAAAGATGAGTATACGGTATGGGATGCCGACAGAACAGAAAACGGATTAAAAGGTGATACTTTAGCTCTGTGGAATACGCTTGACACAACTGAAGATAAGCAATTTACATTTAACAGTGCCGCAACATACAAAGTAGGACAGAATTATGATGTTGCCGGTGTCGGTGATACAAAAGGCACTAATGTTTCAATAACAGGTGTATCAACCTCAGAAACCGTAAAATCTACCGTTGACTTGAATAATAAGACAGGATTTAATATCGTTGATGCGACAAACTTCACTTTAGACAATGTTAAATTAACGGGTAATAACACATTAGTTACCGTAGCGAATGAAGATGCGGCTATTACTGTTAAGGATTCTTATGTTGACGGCAATATAAACGGTACAGAGAAATTTGCAATGGAAGTTCAGGGTACCGGAGTTTCAACTATTAACGGTGCAGTTACAAATGCAGACACAACTCTTACTTCAGGAACTATAAAATTCAATACAAATACTTTTGCTGATACAAATGATACCTTAACAACAACAAGTGCTGCTAATGTAAATCTTTCAAATGGTACTGCCGGTGATGAATATGCAATTAACAAATTGACATCATCGACAGATGCAAAATGGACAATTGATGTTGATGTTACAAATCAATTGGCTGATAAAATTAAAATTGCTACTGCTGATTCTTCAGGAAAAGTGTTATTGGATAAGTTGAATGTAACAAATGGCAGCTTTGATGATATCCCTGAAGATATGCGCGGTCAGGAATTTATTGTACAGATTTTGAAGGCTCAAAACAGTGATATACAGCTTGATTTAAGTGATTATGTAAAACAACAATTAGGTGATAAGAATTACTTAATAGGTATTGGTTCAGAAACGTCAGAAGATGAAGAAGTAAAACAACATACTCAGTATGATTATGAATATAAGCATACTGAAACTTGGGGCGATATATACGGTAAATTAAGATTAGCAAAAAGCGATACGGAAAATGATTCAATCGGTATCGTATATGACCACACAGAAGGCAGAGAGGTTATTACTAAACTTGATGATACTCTGAAACTCGTAAATCAGGCAAATATTGAAGATAGAACGTTCGATTTTGTAAGAGATGATACCCATGTTGATAATTACGTTGTAACAACGGATTTAGGAACTACTGCAACCGGCACGATGAGTGTGAATGGTGTATTTGCTGACGGACAACGTTCAACAATTAACGGTACTGATACAGAAGGTGTCGCTCATGACTTGTTTAAATTGGCTGATGCTCAAACACTTAATTTGAATAATGTTCAAATCATAGGCGCAAAATCTGTTGCTGAGTTGAGTGATGATGCCGCTATATTGAATTTAAATAATGTTGAAATAGCAAATAACCAAAAGGGTATAACAAATACTTTCGGTACGGTAAATTTAACCGGTACAAATATAATTGCAAATAATATTACAGGAGCAGGCGATACAAATCTAAAATCCGGTTCTACAACAAATAAGGCAACAATTGAACAAACTACCTTTACAATAGAAGATGCGGCTGCTAAATTGGTTAATGAAGGTGTAATTAAAGCTGCGTTTGATAATTCTGTAGGTTCTGATGTAGAAAATGAAAATTCAATTATTGCAAACGGCGGTTCAAATGCCGGTAATATAACAGGAGACGGAACATTTGAAAATACAAAAGATAATACATTTGTAAATGACGGTACAATAACCCAGGCAACTGTTACTAATGACGGAACTTGGACAAATAATAATGATATAATCGCAACAATAACTAATAAGTCAAACGGTGAAATGACTTCAAATGCGGATAATTTGAAGGGTACTGTTACAAATTCAGGTCTTGTTACTTTAACCGGTGGTACAACGCAAAATAACTTTGGCGGTGCTTCAACAGGTACAATTGAAGTTACCGGCGATTTAACAGTTAATAAGACGATAAGCGGAAACGAATTAAAATTAACTAACGGGGTTACACAACTTACCACTGAAGGAAGTATTAGCGGAGCTAAACAGTTGACTGCAAACGGCGGGGCTTTATCTGTAATGGATGATATAGTGGGTGATAGTCCGATAGATATGGGTAAAGTTGTACTCAATAAAAACTTGGATGTATATATAGATGCAAATCTTGCTCAAGAAAAAGCGGATGTACTGTCTGCATCAAAAGGTGTTGACCAGCGTACTGATGCATCCGGAAATAAAAATCATATACTTTTGAACAGAGTAAATATATTAAATGATGCTGTTGAAAAGATGTCGATGTATGTTGATGTCGTGGATGATACATTGAGAGATAAAGATTATGTTGCTTTAGGAACTCAAGTAGAGGCACAAGTTATCAACAGTAAAGGCGGCAAGGATAGCTTCCTTGTTACATATGATGATTCAAGAGGTCAATTATTGGTAGAATATTCTACATTACCGGTTGCTGTTTCATCTGATACAAAGACAAAAGTATACGCAATGAATGATGATGAAACTGTTGGTGATTTAGGTGAATTACATGGTGATTCTTTATCAATAAGCGGAAACGGTAATTCAATAACAGGTGCAGGTGATTCTGAAGGAATAACAGTTAACAAAGATCAAACCCTGTCTGTTAATAATGTAGATGAGTATAGCGGTTTTGATACAGCAATAGATAACAAAGGCGGAACCGTTAATGTAAGAAATACTGATTTTACAAATAATACAACGGATATTGCAAACAACAAAGATTCAGACGGTAATGGCGGTAATTTATTGTTGGAAGGTGAAGACAATATTGATAGTATTACAGGCGACGGTACGACAAAGATTTCTTCCTATACAACTGATACAACAACAGTAAATGCGGATGTAACCGTAAATAATACCTTAGAACAAAGTGAAGTTGATATTGATAAAAACAATACTTTAACAACGAAAGGTACAACTGATGTTGATACATTAAATAATGAAGGAACCTATAATAACGAAGGTACTGCAACAATAAATGATGCTGTTGACAATACAGGTGTTATTAATAACGGTTCGGAAAATACTAATGCAGTCTTGAATTTAAACGGCAACGATATGAATGTTGGCGGAACTTTAAATAACGCTCAAGGTTCAGATGTTACTATTGACGGAACCGGTACAACAAAATTAGCTGCAGAAACGAATAATAACGGCAACTTGAATATAAATTCTGATACGGATATTACGGGTAATATCAAAGGAGACAACGGAAAAACAGATATTAATGCAGATACAACCGTAAAAGCTTCTGTTGAACAGAATACTGTAAATAATACCGCTAATGTTACCGTAGATGATAGTAAGGGTTCAATAAAGACAAGCGGTGAAATTACCAATACCGGTACGTTAACGTCTAAAGCTAATAACTTAACAGCCGGTGGCGGTATAGACAATTCGGGTAATTTGAATTTAACAGGCGGCAATAATAAGAATACAATTACCGGCGAAGACGGTACTACAACGTTTAGCGGAACATCTTCAAATTCTGCCGATATAACACAAAAATCAGTTGAAAATAACGGCACTTTGAACAACAATTCAACAATAAATGTTTCCGACGGTTTAAAGAACAATAGCGGAGCAAAATTAACAAATAACGGTGATATAAACGGAGATGTTGAAAATGCTTCAAATGGCGTAATTGCAAATAATTCCAAAATTAACGGAGCTGTAGATAACAGCGGTACGTTTGCAAATAACGGAACAATATCCGGTGATATTACTAATAATGAAAGCGGAAAACTTACCAATAACTCTAAGATAGATACAACACTTGTTAATGACGGCAAAGTTGTAAATAATGGTGTAATTTCCGGACCGGTTGAGAATAATCCGAACGGTGAAATTTCTACCAAGATTGCAGGATTGACCGGAGATTCAATTAATAATGACGGTACAATTAAATATACCGATAGCGGTTCTACAATTGTTGATATAAAGGGTAACGGGCGAGTAGAATTACGAAATAACAATAATGGTGTTGTTGCATTAAATAATGATTTAGATAACAATACTTTAGCTCTGTACAACGGAACATTGATATTTGATAAACAAAAAACAGTTGCAGGATTTGAAGCTAATGGCGGTAATGTTAATGCAATGAACAACAAGATTGATAGTATTAATCTTGGAAACGTGGTTATCAACAATAAGACCGGTTTAACTTTAGATTTCAGATTGGATGATGAAGTTTCCGATAAATTCTTAAATTCCGGAGTAGCTAAAAACGGCGGTTCAATAAATGTTACAGGAGTTAATATTGTCGGAACAACCTTAAAAGATTATGTAAGAGTTCATTTGGGTGATACAACAACTCTTGGAAGAGCAAATGTAACCTCTGATACCTTTGATTTGCCTTCAATCTTAACTCCGATAAGGTATTTACACGGAAGAGTTTCCGGCGGCTGGTTAACATACCAAGGAAGCGGTAATCAATATAAAGATTTCAACCCTGCAATTATGGCAAGTTCGGTAGCTCAGCAAGTCGGTGGATTTATGACACAATCACAAACCTTGCAAGATTCATTCTTCCACATGAACAGATATTCAAAATATCCGAATAGTCAAAGATTAATTGCAGAAAACGGTAACAAGATTGCATTAGAAAACGGAACTCCGGTCTTTGAAAAATCTCATATCCCGGAAACATCACAGGCTATGTGGACAAAACCGTATTCTACATTCGAAAAAGTAGAGTTAAAAAATGGACCTAAGGTTTCTAATTTTGCATACGGAACATTATACGGCGGAGATACTGATTTAGTCGATATAGGTCACGGATTCAAGGGTGTTTTATCCGCATTTATAGGATACAACGGAAACCATATGTCCTATGACGGAATAAGTATGGATCAGCAGGGCGGTACATTTGGTATTACCGGTACGGCGTATAAAGGGAATTTCTTTACAGGTATAACCGTATCTGCCGGTGCAAGTGCCGGTGAGGCTCATACAATGTATGGTACAGACCATTTCGCAATGTTTACATCAGGTATTGCAAATAAAACCGGATACAACATTGAATTAAATGAAGGTAAAATAATTATTCAGCCTTCATTGTATACCGGTTATACGTTCGTAAATACATTTGATTATAAGAATGCGGCAAATGTAAAATTAGATAGTGATACATTAAATGCAATTCAGTTAATTCCTGGATTAAAGATAATCGGTAATACAAAGACAGGATGGCAGCCATACGCAAGTATTGATATGGTTTGGAATATATATGCCGGCGGTAATCATGTAACTGCGGCAAATTCAAAACTACCTCAGTTATCTGTAAAACCATATGTTCAGTATGGAGTTGGTATTCAAAAATCTTGGGCTGACAGATTTACAGGTTTCTTTGAAGCTATGGTTAGAAATAGCGGAAGAACCGGTGTATCTTTACAAGCCGGCTTTAGATGGAATATCGGTGATAAATCAGGTAATAATAAATCTCAAAATGTAAAAAATGTATCTGATAAAAAGGTTATAAAATCGATAGATAAAAAGAATAAATAACTTGCAGCTATATATATAATTTTAACTGTCATAAGCTTTATGGCAGTTATTTTTTATGCACAGTTATCTTCAACAGTAAGTTTAACTTTACCCGCTTCCGGATTAAGAGCTTCTATCTCAATTTTGTTTTTACCATCTGTAATAGAAGTTTTTCCTTCCATTATAAGTGTTCCGGTCTGCCCGAGACGGAATGCGATTGGGGCGGCTTCAGAAACTTCTGTGCCTAATAATTCTTCACCGTTTGTGATAAATTTTACCTCTTCCGGAGAATATACAATATCATTAATTTTTACGTAATTAAAACCGCTTATAAATCCGGGACCTAATACGTTTTTTAAAATTAAACTTGCGCCGTTATCAAGTTTTTTTAATGAACCTTTTTGATAAATTCTTCTGATTAAAAATTCCGGAACAACAACCATTACGATACCTCTTTTATTTAAATAACTGGTACATTTTTTGTGTACCTATTTTTATTATAACATTTTTCATATCAGATTTAAAGCCCCATGGCGATTTTATATTTCTGTCTTTTTCCCAAACAACGATTTCAAGTGTGTTGTGAGGTTTTAAAAATTCGTTTATAAGGTAAAATTTATCCTGTACGTTTGTTCTTTTTATGTATCGTCCGATTTTTATTCCGTTGAGAAATATTGTAGCTCTTCTGCATCTGAAATTTTCAAACGAGATATATTTTGCAAAAAATACATTATCCTTCAAGTCAATGTCGAATTTTGCCGTGATTTTTGTTAAATATGGACTTTCGCTTTGTCTGAAATCGTTACGTTCAATTGAAAGTTTTTCTTCGGCGTACAAATCTATTTTAGTGTCAGGTTTAGTTTCAAACAGTACAAGCCCTCTTGGATTGTTTGTATCTCCGGAAAACCCTTTATCAAACCCTAAATTTTGGACAAGGATTGTAAGTTCGTTTAAATTTTTATCTAATATTTTTTTGTCTAAAGGTATAGATATGGTTTCAGGAACCTCTTGCAGTTTTTCAATTTTATAACTATTCCTGTTAAGTACTTCTTTTCCGTTAATATATACGGCAAACAGATGCCTTGCACTCAGGGTAATTTCTTCAACGGAATTAGGTATTTGCCCCTTATACCAAACAAATTCATCGTACAATTCACAAGAGAGTGAGTCTGTTTTGTTTTCAAGTTTTTTCCATTCGGAATAATTGTAATCCATATCTATTTCTGGGGCGCAGAAGTCAATAGATGAAATCGTTAGTTGTTCAGGTTTTGAGTAATCATTGAATTCCGTAACGATACAATTCTTCTTAGAAAATTTATTTTTTAAATCGAAGTATGCAATTTCAGTATTCTTTTCTACTGCAATAGCCCCGTTTGGTAAAACGTAATCTGCATTAAAAATAACTTTATCTTTCAAAAACCAGCTTTTATCGGCAAGTTTTTTTGTTAAAAATACAAATTGCGTAGTTTTACCGTTTTTCTCAAATTTTATATTGTCATAATCTTTTTTATCTCCGGAAATAATCTCATTATCAAGGATTTTAATGAATGAATTTTTGTCTGCAATAATAAAGATTACTTCTTCGTCTTCGTTGTGTAGTCTGGCAAAAATCTCCATATCGGAAAATTCTACTGTACAACCTTTTAGTTGAAGATTAATCGGACAAATTTTCATATCATATGGTTTTAACTTAGTTTTAATGTTGCCAAAAGGATTAATTTCAGTTATCTCGTTATTCATATTGCGTAAAAATAGCCAATCGCAGTTATTCGTGTTATCGTGGCGCATTTTAGCATATATATTTTCCTGATAAAATTCAAACTCTTTTGGTTCTGTACAAGTAAAATCAAAAGAATCCAAAAAGTAGTTTATCTCTTTTGCTTTATAAAAATTACTTTGAGGAATCCCGAACTCATCTATCGGTGCCGTAAATTCATAGCTGGTGTAAACTTCATCACAGGCTAGATTTCCCCAATTTGTCCCGCCTGCAATCATGTAATGATTAAACAGGGTAACACCTTGAGAAAGCGCTGTTTTAGTCATTATATTAATATGTTCATCACCTAAGGCTTCTCTAATGTGTTTGTAACCGGAGCCATCCCACTTATCAAACCAGCCGGCTTGCATTTCTGCAATAAATGGCGGGGAGTCTTCCTTTGATGATCGAAAAATATCTTCAACGTTATCTAAGGTATCAAAACAGAAATTATCTTGTTTCCAATTTTGGTTAGGATTAATATATGGGTATAAATCAAGGGCATAAATATCGACGCAATTTGCCCACAAACCTGCAAAGTATGCATCATTATGAAATATAGGACAAGTAACCCCTCTATCTCTTGCCATTTTGTACAACTCACGCATATAATCTTCTTCCATTGTGTCAGTTGCATATTCGTTTTCAATCTGGAAGAGAATAACGTTGTCAAACTCATTAATAATAGGTATTATATTATCGTACCATTCTGAAATGTATTTCATGTATTTTTCAGAATATTTATATTCTGTACCGATGCGATTTCTCGGAATCACATCTTCCATTCTTAACAACCAGAACGGTAATCCGCCGGCGTTAACTTCTCCGTTAATAAATGGCCCCGGACGGGCAATGATAAATAAACCGGCATCACGTGCGGCTTTTAATACTTTTCTTACGTCTTTAATTCCGCTAAAATCGTACTCTCCGGGAGCTTTGCTATGATAATTCCAGTTGAAATAGATATCAACGGCATTATAACCGGCAGCTTTCATTTTAAAAAATCTGTCGCGCGCCATACTTTCTCCGGGGGTGCGAAAGTAGTGAAAAGCTCCGCTTTTTATAAACACTCTCTTCCCGTCTGCCATCAGGGAATATTTATCGTAAGTTACTTCCATATACTTATTTTAGCAGTATTTTTGATATGGTCAAATTGTAAAATTTAGTTTGCGAAATTTTTATCGCAAGTCTTTTGACAATTTTTTTTATAACAAAGCGGCTCTGAGTGTATGGATATTGAACTGTTTATGTATATTTCTTGTATATGTTTTTCTATTGTATCGCACAGTTGGTGGCACTTGCAAATAGTGGTATTTTCAGGAAACTGTAATATCAAATCTATATCTTTAGTCGGTCCGACTTGTCTTGCTTTAATGCCGTTACGTTTAAGTTTTACTGCCGGTGAGTAATTTTTTACTATTTTTTTTATTTTTTCAATATCTTCTTTTGGTAAAGAGTAGTCAAGAAGTCTCATAATAGCTTGTTTGGATATAGAATATCCGGTTTTATAGATGTAGCCGGCTACAATTATTGCAATAATCGGGTCAAGTACCGAGTAGCCGGATAGTTTTATCAAGATTAAGCCGGCAAAAACACCCAGTGAAGAATATACATCTGTTCTCAGGTGTTGTCCGTCTGCGTACAAGGAAATGGAATTCGATTCTTTTGCAGTTTTAAATAATATTTGGCTTACAACAAAATTGACCAGAGCTGCAATAAACATAACTGTAATTCCAAGACCGGTTTCGGTGTTTGTGTAAGAGCCGGAAATAATTTTTTTTACTGAATGATATATTATAAAAATTGCAGCTAATATTATTAAAAACCCTTCAATAAGTCCTGACATATCTTCATATTTGCCGTGTCCGTACGGATGATCGTTGTCAGCGGGTTCTGAGGATTTTACCACAGAGAAAAATGTTATTACTGATGCAAAAAAATCACTCATGGAATGAATTGCTTCAGATATAATACTTAAACTTCCCGAGATAAGTCCTGTCGTAATTTTTAGAATCGTAAGCAATATATTTGAAATAATCGATAATTTTGCAGCAAGTTTTTTCTTACAATTTATATCCATAACTAATTCCCCGATAATTATCACACAAAAATTATATAATTAACGGATATTATATCACTAAACCTCATTTTGTGCAATTAAAAAGGTTTTTTGTTTTAATTTAGTGCAAAAATGCTGGCAAAAAAATATTTTTTTGAATTTACTATTAATATGAAAGTAAATCCGATTAATTATGGTATATATAGTATACCCCGAAGAAAAAACACTAATAATAGCCCTGAAAGATATAATTTAGAATTAAGACGAGAGGCTGTATCTTTTGGCTCAAAGGATTTATTAGAATTGCCGGATGAGTCGGTATTACAGCAAATTAGAGGTTCAATAAATTATAAAAATTTTGTAGGGCAAGGTACAGAGGCAGTGGTCTATCGGGTTAAGGATACTGATTATTGTGTCAGAATTCCGTATGAGTTTAGGGATGCTGATGTGTACAAAAAATATTCAAGAGTATTAACTCCGGCGGACAAGGTTAATCATGCCGTTGCTAAACTCGAATTAGGGACAACGTTAATGAAATATTTTGAAGGCACTACCCCTAAAGCTTATTATAATTGTGAGAAAGCCAGATATAAATTTCAGGAAAGGATTGCTGAAATGCCTTTAAAATCTTTTTCTGATTTATTGCACCAAATTGCAGGTGCTATAGATAATGAAATGCGATATGATTTTTCGGCGGGAAATTTAATAGTAGATTTTAATAAAAATAAATTAACGGCGATAGACTTTATAGGTATTGGAGAAAATCCAAGACCTGTAAGACCGCTAATAGAGATGTATTCTGTATTGACGAGTTTTGGAGCTGAAACACGTACAGACAGAAAGCTTTTTGAAAAAGTCTTCTGTACAGGACTTGAGGAATTTAAGGCAAAACGTATTCCGTGTATGGATGTAGAGTTATTTGATTTTGTTGATATTTGTGAAAAAAGGCTTACCAGAAGTCAACAAAATAAAGACAAATCTTTTGTTATTGATGACATAAAAAATGTTGTGTGCGATTTAAAAAATATTAAAAGGAAAGAAATTATTGATAAATCTCTTTCCCCTGTATTAGAAATGAAAATATTGAATTTAAAAAATCTTGTTAAACTAATCGCATAAATTTAAGATTTTTTATATTCTCCTTTGCTTATTCGTTTTCCCATATCGTATGCAGATTGCATGTCTTTAGGGAATTGAGTTTCTCGAACCTGTGCCTTATGAGTTTCATCAAACAGGTCTATGTCGTATTTTGAATAATCTGTAAATTGATATGTATCACAAGAATAGATTGATTCAGCATATCCAAATACGTGGTTTAAGCTTTTTACGTTGTCTTCCAGTATTACGTGATAATTATATTGTTCCATCCACTCCTTTGGGCAGTTCATAGTAAAGATTACTCCAACAGGTATTGTTTTGTTCAAGTACCTTTTTAACCCTCCGTTTTCTTTATCAACAAGGTATGTGTGGCAAGGGAATAAAAATCTTTCCAAAAAACTTCTGAAAACGCCTGTAGGATATGAAAAATATACCGGACTGCCTATAATTACACCGTCTGCATTTAAACATTTTTCAAGTATTGGTCTTAAGTCGTCTTTGATTGCACAAAGTCCGTTAGTTGTTGCACCCTTTCTTTTGCAGGCAAAGCAGCTTAAGCATCCTTTAAAATTGTAGTCATAAAGGTTTATGTATTCGGTTTCAGCTCCTGATTCTGCGGCACCTCTTTGTGCTTCTTTTAATAACTTAGCTGTGTTAAAATTCTTCCTTGGTCCGGCATTTAATATAACAATACCCACTATTATTTCTCCTCATAAAAATTTTTTTGCTAAATTATTTTATCATGAGGGGTACTGTTTCTGCAAATTGAAAAATTATCTTTTATTTGGGAACTTTAATTATTCTATCTCGTCTACAATTATGTGAAGGATTTATTTAATAGCCGGAGGAGATTTAAATAAAATGAGTATTACTGCGGAAGATTTTATTGAGGATAATTTTTGTGCGTGCAGCGTGTCGGAAGAAGAAAATGAAGATTGTAAACTTATAAATTTGAACAAGGATAGTGAATATGAAGATATCAGAACTTTTGACACAATAGCAAAGGACGACGATTTGCTGCAAATGTATTTGAAAGATATAGGAAAGGTTAAGCTTTTATCATCAGAGGAAGAGCAAATACTCGGGAAGGATATAAAGACCGGTGAGCAAAAAATTTCGGAAATGGCTAAAAGAAAACTTATTCAGGCTAATTTAAGACTTGTTGTAAGTATTGCAAAAAGGTACACAGGTCAAGGTGTTTTGTTTATGGATTTGGTTCAGGAAGGCTCTATGGGGCTGATTAAGGCTGCTGAAAAATTTGACTATATGAAAAACTGTAAGTTTTCTACCTATGCGACATGGTGGATTAAGCAAACAATTATGCGCGCTATTGCGAATAATTCAAAAATAATTCGTATTCCCATTCATATGGCAGATAAAATAAGAAAATATAAAAAAGCTTACGCAGAACTTTCTTCTGAGCTTGACAGAGAACCAAATGATAATGAGATTGCGGATAAGATGAATTTGTCGCTTAGGAATATTTTGTCTATTAAAAAAGCAATTCATAAAGAACCTGTCAGTCTTGAAACTCCTGTAACCGATGATTTATGCATAGGTGATTATATTGAAGATACCAGTTATAAATTACCGGAAAAAACAACAGGACTCAGAGCCATGGAAAAGGATGTATCGGAATTGCTGGATACATTGCCGTTTAGAGAAAAAGAGATTATTTCACACCGTTTCGGAATTAACGGCAAAAAAATACTTACACTGGAAGAGCTGGGAAACAAACTGGGATATTCAAAAGAAAGGATTAGACAATTGGAAAATATTGCTATCAGAAGGATGAGAGACCAAAATATACAACACTTCAGAGATTTTATTGAAGACTAACTACCGAATCAGACCTTGCCTGAATTTAATTCAGGCTTTATTTTTATTCGTAATAAATAGGTAAAAACAGGCATGATATTTTACACTGATAGTAACGAGCGAGCAAAATCAACCGATTGCTCGTTTATGTCTCCGCCGGCAAGTTCAGCCAGTGCCTTAACCCTATTTTCTCCGGTAAGTACGTATACTTCAACCTTGGTTTCATCTTCTTGAGATTTGCGTACATAAAAATGTTTATCAGCTTTTGAGGCTATTATCGGTTGGTGGGTGATCAATATAATCTGGTGATATTTAGAAAGTTCCTTAATCTCTTCCGCAACGCTTTGTGATGCTCTTCCTGATATTCCTGTATCAATTTCATCAAAAATAACCGTATCGATATCGTCAGATTGTGCAAATATCGATTTTATCGCAAGCATTACTCTTGATATCTCTCCGCCTGATGCAACTTTTGCAAGAGGTTTTAAATCCTCAGATACATTTGTTGATATCAAAAATTCTACAGAATCAGTGCCGTCTTGGGATAATTCTTTTTCTGTTACTGCTATTTCAAATTTTGACTTAGGTAACTCTAAATGCTCTAATTTTTCTTGAACATATACAGATAGTGCCTTGGCGTAATCTTTTCTGTGTCCGCTTATAACAGAGGCTTTGCTGCATAAATTTGAATATAGAACCTTGACCTCGTTTTCAAGGTTTTCAATATTTTGTGCGGAAAATTCTATTCCGTTTAATTCTTCTGTTAATTTTTGATACTCCAAAAGAACGCTTTCCAAGCTTCCTCCGTATTTCCGTTTAAGTTTGTCAAAAAGGAACAGCCTTTCTTGAATTTCATTCAGTCTTTCCTCGTCATTGTCCAAACTTTGACTGTAATCCCTTAATTCGCTTGAAATATCACGTAAATTTTCTATAATATCAACATATCGCTGCTCTATTTCTTCTAATTTTGAATCCATAGATGCGGATTTTGTGATATTTTGTTTAATTTTTCCGAGTGCTTCAAGAATTGAACCGTCATCTCCGTTTATTGACCAGTATGATTGTCCGGTAAGCTCTTTTAATTTTTCTGCGTTGGCAAGTACTTCTAATTCCGCATTTAATTCTTCGTCTTCTGTTGTACTCTTTATGGAAGCTTCTTCTATTTCATTAATTTGAAATTTTAAAAATTCAATTTGGTTTTCGGTAGCGTCAGCTGAATTTTTTGCTTGCTCCAGAAGATTAAGTGTATCTGTGTATTTTTTATACTCTTCTTTATATTCGGTAAGTAAATTCCCATAAACGTCTTTTGCGTAGCTGTCTAATAGACTTATATGATATTTTGGCTGCATAAATACGTATGTTTGATGCTGTGAATGTATATCCAAAAATAAAGACTTTATCTCTTTTAAAAATTCCTGATTGATTAGGGTTCCGTTTAATCTTGTTCGCACTCCGTTTTGAGTGATTTCTTTTGTAAGAATTATCTCAGAACCGTAATCATCTATTCCGTTTTCGTCAAACAATTTTTTTAAATCGTGTTTTGTATTATCAATTACAAGTTCAATTGTTGCTTTGTCTGCACCTGTCTTGATAACTTCTTTTGATACACGTGAAGAGAACGCCAAATCAATAGCACTTATTAAGATACTTTTACCGGCTCCGGTTTCTCCCGTTATTACATTTAAGCCGGAGTCAAAATTTGCTTCTAAACGGTCAATCAGTATATAATCTTTGAGTTTTAATTGCTTTATCATACCTATAGGATATATCAACCGTCAAAATAAGGCAATATTTTTACAAACATTGATTTTTGGGTATCTTATCGAATGTTAATTGCTATAACTACACTGTTATACCGGTCATTCTTCTGAGAATAATGTTTCGGACGTAATCGTAGTAATCACTCTTGTAATTTTCAATGTTTTTTAAAATCTGTTCGCCGCTGATAAATCCGTGCAAGTATGCGATTTCTTCCAAACAAGAAATCTTTTCTCCTTTATTAAGCTCCATTGACTGAACAAAATTACTTGCCTGAAGCATAGAATCGTGTGTACCCGTATCAAGCCAAGCAAATCCTCTTCCAAGTATTTCAACTTTCAATGTGCCTTTATCCAAATAAATTTTATTTAAATCTGTAATTTCTAATTCTCCTCTTGCAGACGGAGTAAGCATTTTTGCATAATTACATACATTTTTATCGTAAAAATATAATCCTGTTACTGCATAATCTGATTTTGGATGAGCAGGTTTTTCTTCCAGCGATAGTACTTTCTTATTAGAGTCAAATTCAACAACTCCAAATCTTTCAGGATCCTTAACGGTATAACCAAAAACAGTTGCCCCGATATTATTATCAATTGCATTTTTCATTAATGTTGAAAAACCGTGTCCGTGGAATATGTTGTCCCCAAGAATTAAAGCTACGTCATCTCCTTCAATGAAGTCTTCTGCAATCAGAAATGCATCAGCGATTCCTTTTTGGACGTATTGGATTTTATACTGAATACTTAATCCGAATTGAGAACCGTCGCCGAGTAACTTTTTAAAATTATCGTAATCCGCTTCATTTGTAATTATAAGAATATCTCTTATACCGGCAAGCATTAATGTTGAAAGCGGGTAATAAATCATAGGTTTATCATAAATTGACAGTAAAATTTTTGATATTGGTAGTGATGCCGGATATAAACGTGTTCCTGCCCCTGCAGCTAAAACTATTCCTTTCATTATTACTCCTTTCAACACATATCAGTTACTCTCAACTAAAATCCTACACAAAACAAGCTGAAACGTCCAGTATATATTAATAAAAATAAAGAAACTGCCGCAATTTTATTAACGGCAGTTTCAATAATTATTCTCAAATGAAGCTATACATCTTTGTATGAGCCTGCAAACTTGTTGTTATAAACAGTATGCAGCATTTCGTGTGCTTTATGAGAACCCGGTTTTTCCAAAAATTCATTATAAAGTTTTTGGATAGAAGGATTCTTGTGAGATTTTCTGAACGGAAGTTCACTATCTTCTTTATACAAGCCTTCTGCACGTTGAACTTTTACGGTTGAGTCATCGCAGCTTCTAGGTTGACCGCCGCCATTAATGCAACCACCCGGACAAGCCATAACTTCTAACATTTGGAAATTAGCAGTTCCGTCTTTTATTTCCTGAATAGCTTTTTCAGCTTCTTTCAATGTAGAAACTACTCTTACTGTTACTTTTGTACCCTTGATATCGAGTTCAACCGTTTTCGAGCGGTTTGTGGTTCCGCGCATTTCTTTAATATCTACAGGTTTTAACTCTTCTCCGGTTGCAAATTCGTAAGCGGTTCTTACCGCAGCTTCCGCAACACCTCCGGATGCACCGAATATTGTGCCGGCTCCTGTATATTCTCCAAATGGAGAATCGTTTTCTTCCGGTTCTAATGAATTAAAGTCAATACCTGCACTTCTGATCATTTTACCAAGTTCTTGTGTTGTAATGACGTAATCAGTATCAGCTCTACCATCTTTGCCTAATTCAGGACGTTTACATTCGTACTTCTTAGCAGTACAAGGCATTACTGCTACAACTACAAGATTTTCCCTTTTTACGTTGAAATATTTTGGTACAAGTTCAACTAAAACCGGAGATAGCATTGACATTGGAGATTTGCATGATGATAAGTGATGTAGCATATCAGGATGCTGTGTTTCCAAATATTTTATCCACGCCGGACAGCAAGAAGTAAACAACGGTAAATTTTGACCGGATTTCAGTCTTTCTAAAAATTCGGTTGCTTCTTCCATAATTGTTAAATCCGCAGAGAAATTTGTATCAAATACGTAATTAAATCCGATACGTCTTAATGCGGCATTCATTAGCCCGATAGTATTTTCTCCCGGTTTTAAACCGAACATTTCACCTAATGCAACACGAGTTGCCGGAGCCATTTGAACAACAACTGTTTTTTCAGGATTGGTAATCTCATCCCAAACTTTGTCTGTGTCATTTTTAATTGACAAAGCACCTGTAGGGCATACTGCAGCACACTGTCCGCAGTTAACACAGTCAACTTGACCTAGAGGTCTGCCGTTCATAGGTTGAACAAGTGTTTTTGAACCTCTGTTTGCAAAGCCTAAAACAGAATGCCCTTGAAATTCTGTACAAGCTCTTACGCAAGCTCCGCAAAGTATACATTTATTAGGATCTCTGACTAATGCCGGACTGCTGTCGTCAATCGGTAAATAGTCTTTTAATTCTTTATCAGGAAATCTGATGTCTTTAATACCGTATTCTTCGGCATATTGTTGTAATTCACAATTACCGTTTCTTTCGCAGGTTAAGCATTTTCTGTCATGGTTTGCCAGTAATAGTTCTAAAACGGTTTTACGAATTCTTCTCGTCTTTTCGGTGTTTAAATGTACCTTAATCCCTGCTTCAGGCGGCATTGTGCATGATGAATTAATCATTCTTCTGCCGTTAGGGTATTCAACCTCAACTACGCACATTCTGCAAGCTCCAAATGATGTCAAATCAGGTCTGTAACAGAACGTTGGTACATTCATACCTGCTTTTCTGATAACTTCAAGCAGGTTTGGCTCATCGGTAAATTCAACCTCTTTGCCTTCTATTATTAATGTTTTTTTATTTTCTTCTGTCATTTTATTTTCCTCTTTTTTAAGTCTTTAGGACGTTAGTCGTTAAGTTATTTAATAATTTTTATCTTAGGTCCTTATTGAACTGTTTTAAAATTATCTGATAAACCGTAATGAACTTATCGTCCTAACGTCTTATCGTCTTAGTGTCTTTATTCAAGAACTATCGCTTTGAACGGACAATTTGTCAAACAAGCTTCACATTTAATACATTTTTCCTGATCAATTTTGTGAGGTTGTTTAATTGAACCTTCAATAGCGCCTACAGGACAATTCCTTGCACACTTAGTACAGCCCTTACAAAGTTCCGGCATAATAACAATTTTCTTCATTGCCGTACAAACGCCTGCAGGACATTTTTTATCTTTAATGTGAGCAATATACTCATCTCTAAAATATTTTAATGTTGATAGTACCGGATTAGGAGCGGTTTTACCCAATCCGCATAAAGAACCGTCTTTTACAGATTGTGCAAGCTCTTCCAGCGTTTCAAGGTCTTTCATTTCTCCTTTGCCTGCGACGATTTTTTCTAATATGCGAAGCATATTCTTTGTACCTTCGCGGCACGGAACACATTTACCGCAGCTTTCGTTTTGGGTAAAGTTCATGAAAAATCTTGCAACTTCAACGATACAAGTATCTTCAGCCATTACAACCAAGCCGCCTGAACCTACCATTGCTCCGGCTTTTATTAAACTGTCGTAGTCCATAGGAATATCCAAATGTTCTTCGGTTAAGCAACCGCCGGACGGACCACCTATTTGAACCGCTTTGAATTTTTTGCCGCCTCTTATTCCGCCGCCGATATCAAATACTATTTGCCTTAAGGTGGTACCCATAGGAACTTCAATCAAACCTGTATTATTTACTTCACCGGTAAGTGCAAAGGTTTTAGTACCTTTAGATGTTTCAGTTCCCATCGAGCTGAACCAGTCAGCACCTTTTCTGATGATAACCGGTACATTCGCAAGAGTTTCTACATTGTTAATCAATGTAGGTCTTCCAAATAAGCCTTTGTTAGCAGGAAATGGCGGTTTTGGACGAGGCATTCCTCTTTCACCTTCAATAGATGCTATTAAAGCTGTTTCTTCACCGCAGACAAATGCTCCGGCACCTTCTTTTATGTGAATTGTTAAATTAAAATCCGAGCCAAGAATTTTGTCGCCAAGATAATGACGAGCTTCGGCATCTGCAATAGCCTTTCTTAAACGTTTAATTGCCAGCGGATATTCAGCACGTACATATATATATGCTTCGTCGGCACCTACTGCAAAAGCTGCAATTGCAATACCTTCAAGTAATTTGTGCGGATCACCTTCCATAACGGATCTGTCCATGAATGCTCCTGGATCACCTTCGTCGCCGTTACAAACCACGTATGATTTTCCGCCTCTGTTGGCTGCAGTAAATCTCCACTTCCTTCCGGTAGGGAATCCGCCGCCGCCACGGCCTCTTAATCCTGATTTCTCTATTGTATCAATTACTTCATCAGGATTGCCTTCAGTCAAAACTTTAGCTAATGCTTCGTATCCGCCCACTGCGATAGCTTCATCAATACTTTCGGCATTTATGTTACCGCAATTTGCAAGAGCGGTTCTTGTCTGTTTTGCGTAGAAATTAATATGTTCGTCATCCATAACGTGTTCGTGTGTTTTTGGATCAACGTACAGTAATCTTTCTACCGGTTTATTGTTTCTGATATGACTTTCATAAATTTCTTCAACGTCTGTTTCTTTTACTTTTACGTATGTAACATGCTTATCAGGAATAACAACAAGTACACCTTGCTCACAAAATCCGTGGCAGCCTGTAGGTACGATAGTCATCTTATCATAATCAGTAAGAACCGATACATCGGCACCCAATGATTTGAATTTTTCGATAACCTTTAAAGAACCGTTAGCCACGCAGCCGGTGCCGGCACAAACCAAAACACGCAGACCTTGACTTTTTATATCGTCCTGAGCACGTTTCTGTTCTTCTAAAATATTTATATTTAAATCCATAACTATGCTTCCTCTTTTAATAAGGTATCCAACACTATTTTTATTGCATCTGATGTCATTTGCGGATAAACTTTTCCGTTGATAACTACAACCGGAGCTAAGCCGCATGCACCTAGACAGCTAACTGTTTCTAATGAGAACAATCCGTCATTAGTTGTCATTTGACCGTCTTTTAAGTCTAATCGAGCTTTTATTGCCGTTAATACAGGCATTGAACCTCTAACGTGGCAGGCTGTTCCATCGCATACCTTAACTTCGTATTTACCCTTAGGCTCCAGCGAAAATTGGGCATAAAATGTTGCTACACCAAATACTGTTGCAGGAGAGAGTCCCTCCATTTTTGTACCGATATAAATCATAGCATCCTCAGGTAAGTATCGGTAAACTTCCTGTACTTTCTGCAAAATCGCAATCAAGTTAGATTTCTTTCCGCCATACTGGTTTATGATTTCATCCAACTTAGAAGTATCGATTTTGTGGAGATTTTCTGCGGTCATCTCACACTCCTATTCTATTACATCTATCATTAAATAACCCCGAACAATATCACTCGTGATACTATTCACGATTAAAATTATCGCATAAGAGTATTTTAAAAGCAAGTTTAAAATTTGCTTTCTATTTTTAAAGTCTGTTATTTATGTATGTAAAAATAGTACATCGGTGTAATTGTTTTTAAATTAGCCTGTGTAACAATTATTGTATGTATAATTCATTATGGTTCGATAGTTTAATAAAGCCTCCGTTGGCTCCGCCGGATAGTCTGTTTTCTCCGGTATGGATTTTTTTGTATATTACAATTTTTGTTGCTTTGGTTTTGTATATAAGAAAATCCGAAGAGTTTAAAGAAAGCGGTTATATTTATTTCGGCATTCAATTATTTCTAAATATAATATGGAGTCCTGTATTTTTTGCGGCTAAAAATATTGGTGCTGCATTGTTTGTGATTGTATTGTTAGATATTTTTGTAATATTGATGGTGAGAAAATTTTATTCGGTATCAAGGGCTGCGGGATTAATTCTTGTACCGTATTTAATTTGGATTTTATTTGCTACTTATTTAAATGCGGGATATTTTTTATTAAATTAAAATATCCGAAATATTTATTATATAATTAGCTTATGGAAGTTTCAGAAGAATACTCAGTTGTGGTGGAAAAATTTTCAAACACAGGAACCGGTATCGCAAAAGTTGACGGACGTGTAGTTTTTGTTGAGGGTGCTTGTATCGGTGATTGTGTGAAAATTAAAATAACAAAATGTAATAAAAACTATTCTCTGGCAACTATTACCGAAATAATTAAGCCGTCTGTGTACAGGGTAAAACCGTTTTGCCCTATGCAAAAAGTTTGCGGTGCTTGTCAGCTGCAGCATATAGATTATGAATATCAATTAGAGTTAAAACGTCAAGCTGTAGCTGATACGTTACGTTCTATAGGAAAAATTGATATAGATGTGAATAAGACAATTCCGAGTCCTGAGATAAGAGGATACAGACATAAAATTCAGTACCCTGTTTCTCAGACAAGTGTTTCTAAGCGTATTCTTGCCGGATATTATAAACCTCAAAGCCACGAAATTATAAATATAAAATACTGTCCGATTCAACCTGAAATTTGTGATAAAATCATTGATTATATTCGTGAAAATAGTGTTAAATTTAATATTACCGGATACAATGAAAAAGTCGGCACCGGCGATTTGAGGCATGTTGTCTTACGAGTGTCATCAGCTTCCGGAAAAGTGTTAGTTACATTGGTGGTAAACACAGATAAATTATTAAAAAATGCAGAAGGGTTTGCTCAAAATATTTATAATAATTTTAAAGAGGTTGTCGGAGTTTGTTTGAATTTTAATCCGAAAAATACTAATGTAATTTTATCAGATAAGACGATTTGTGCGGCAGGTCAGGATTACGTGGAAGAAAAGGTTCTTGATAAAACCTTCAAAATTGGTGCGGATACATTTTTTCAGGTTAATCCAAAGAGTGCTGAAAATATTTTTAAGTATGTAAAAGAAGAAATTAAAAAATCCGAAAACCCTACGGTATTGGATGCCTATGCCGGTATTGCAACTTTTGGTATACTTGTTAGTGATGTATCTAAAGAGGTTGTAAGTGTTGAGTCAAATAAAAGTTCTATCAAAAAAGCGCAAGATGTTCTCGCATTGAATAGCATAAAAAATGTCGAACTGCATGCTGCTGATACTACAAAATATCTGAGCAAAATTAAACGTAAGTTTGATATAACAATACTTGATCCGCCAAGAAAAGGCTGCACAAAAGAGTCTTTAGATGAAACGCTAAAGCATACTAAATCTAAAATAATATACGTGAGTTGTAATCCTGCAACTTTAGCAAGAGATTTAAAATACTTGCTCGATAAAGGCTGCAAATTAATCTCTGTTCAACCGTTTGACATGTTTTGCCATACATACCATGTTGAAACTGTTGCTATTATAGAGGTTAATTAACCCACATCATTTAAGCCGAATTCGTGGTTTACGTCATTGATAGTTTTAATCAGCATTTTTTGAATTTTATTAACAATTTTCAAATCATCCCTAAAATCTTTATCTATTTGGGTTGTTGCCAACTGACTTACCTGAGCTCGAGATTTTGCTTGCTTATAATATTCGCTTAAAAATCCTTTTAAGTTTTTAAATCTACGGTCAAATTTGTCTATTTCTCTGTCGCTGAAGAATATATCTTCATTGTCTTCAATGTTTCCGAAGAAATCTTCATTTTTCCCGTTTTGGATAAGTTTATTTGAAACCCCTTCTCTGAACATTTTTTTAATGTCCGAAATAAATTTGTCAACACCTACTTCCGGTTTATCGTAGAAGTTAGCACCGCCATTTTCAGGATTTACTGTCGGTATATGCAGCTCGTCAAACAGTCTGAGAGGTTCATATACCATGTGGTGTTCTTTTACTGCATTTTTATTATATGTAGGTCCAAATTGAATAAGTAATTCGTGGTAAATAGGATTATCTTTTCCCAGATCATAATCTCTGATAAATCTTATTTGTATGTCTTCATATCCGGACTTTTGAGGTTTACCAAGGCTGTACTTGTATTCTTCCGGTATATCAGAAATATTAATTCTGTTTTTCTTCAGTCTTATATCAATGTCAGGAACTCCCTTTTTTAAAGTTCCGATAATCTTTACAATTTCGTCATTATTTGGAGTTTTTCCTTCTTTTAAGTACTCTGTCAAAAGTTTTTTAGTTTCGTCGTAATCATATCCTAATTTTTTTAGTTCTCTAAAGAATTTATGGTGTGATTCTTTTGTGTGCTGAATATTGAAAAATTCTTTTATAAATTTTTCTTCTTCAAACGGGATATAACCACGTTCCATAAGACTTGAGATAGAGGTTAGAATTGTTGCAATATTATATCCTCTGTTGGATTTTGTGTATTCCGGAATGATTTTGTCAAACAATATAGAAAGGTCATAAGGGTTTTTCACAAATAATGTTGTTCTAATAGTATCTCTAACATCAAAAGTTTTTGAGCGATTTACTTTGGAAAGTTTTGAGTCTGCGCCTTTTACAACGTGATTTTCGAAAAGTTCTCTGACAAACACAACATCGTCATCTTTTAATTTATTGGCGATTGCTTCTGTTGCATCAAGAAATGCCATCCCGATACGTTTTAATCTTGGGATTTCTTTTACAAAATTATGCCAAACAGTGTCAGATATCAATTTAGCAGCACCGAATGATACTGTGTCTTTTGTCAATTGGTTTCTGTAATTCGGTTTTATAAGTCCGGTACTTGTATATTGAGGGTTTTGGGTATTATAATTGTTTAATTTAAAACTTATCGGTAGTATTTGCATTGTTGTTTAGTCCTTTCCATACTACTAAAGGCTGTGATAAAATTTATTTTACAGTTAATCTGTAAATTCATTAAAATTGTAACAAAGCTTTACATAAATTTTAGCTAAAGTGTTTATCTTTGTAAACCTTAAGTTGTCGAAGAAATATGTTTGTATTATCATGTAATTAAATGATAGTGTTACCATAATAAATAGCGTATTAAATAAGGAGGTTATCAAATTATGGCTGGTAAAACAATAACAGTTGACGGTAACTACGCTGCAGCGCATGTTGCATATGCACTGAGTGAGGTTTCCGCAATTTACCCTATCACTCCTTCATCTACAATGGGTGAATGGATTGATGAATGGGCTTCTCAACACAAGAAAAACATTTGGGGCAAAGAAGTAAGAGTTGCTGAAATGCAATCAGAAGCAGGGGCAGCAGGTGCTGTTCACGGTTCTCTTGCAGCAGGGGCATTAACTTCTACATATACAGCTTCTCAAGGTTTGTTGTTGATGATTCCTGTTATGCATAAAGTTGCAGGTGAAATGCTTCCGCACGTTATCCACGTTGCGGCTCGTGCTTTGGCTGCTCAATCTTTGGCAATCTTCGGTGATCATACAGACGTTATGGCTTGCCGTAATACAGGTTATGCAATGCTTGCTGCAAACAGCGTTCAAGAAGAAATGGATTTAGCTTTGGTTGCTCACTTAGCTACTTATAAAGCTAAAGTTCCGTTCTTGCAATTCTTCGACGGTTTTAGAACTTCTCACGAAGTACATAAAATCGAAGAAATTTCTTATGAAGATATTGCATCTTTAGTAGAACCTAAGTATATTGAAGAATTCAGACAAAGAGCATTACGTCCTGAAGCTCCTGTATCAAAAGTAGGTGCTCAAAACGGAGACGTATACTTCCAAGGTCGTGAAACTTCTAACAAATACTACGAAGCTGTTCCTGAAATTGTTCAAGAATATATGGACAAAGTCGCAAAAGTAACAGGTCGTCAATATCATCCGTTTGATTATGTCGGCGCGCCTGATGCTACTGATGTTATCGTTGCTATGGGTTCCGGTTGTGAAACTATTGAAGAAACAATCGAATACTTGAACTCTACTCGCGGTACTAAATACGGTTTGGTTAAGGTTAGATTATACAGACCGTTCGACGTTAAGAGATTTAATGAAGCTCTTCCTAAATCTGTTAAACGTATTGTTGCTATGGACAGAACAAAAGAACCTGGTTCAATCGGTGAACCTTTGTACTTAGATGTTGTTGCAGCATTAGAAAATAAAGATATCAGAGTTATTGGAGGTCGTTACGGTTTGGCTTCTAAAGAATTCACTCCGTCTATGGTTCTTGCTATATACAAACACTCTGAATCTAACGGATTCCACGGATTTACGGTTGGTATCAATGATGATGTAACTCATAAATCTTTATCCGTAACTGAACATATTGTAACTGAACCTGCAGGTACTACAAATTGTATGTTCTGGGGCTTAGGTTCAGACGGTACTGTCGGTGCTAACAAAAACTCAATTAAGATTATCGGTCAATATACTAACAAAGATGCTCAAGCATACTTTGCTTATGACTCTAAAAAATCATTTGGTGTTACTGTTTCTCACTTGAGATTCGGTGATAAACCTATTAAATCAACTTACCTTATTACCGCACCGGATTTCGTATCTTGTTCCGCTCACGCTTATGTTGGCAGATATGATTTGTTAAAAGGTATTAAAGAAGGCGGTACATTCTTACTTAATTCACCTTGGTCAAAGGAAGAAGCATTCTCTCACTTGACAAGAGATATGCAAGAAACAATTATCAATAAGAAGATTAAATTCTATAATGTTGATGCTGAAAAACTTATCCACGAACAACCGGGGTTAAGAGGTAAGGGTGC
>ONTD01000072.1 GCA_900320675.1 uncultured bacterium | reverse complement strand
GGCGGAAAAAATCCGAGAACCGCCATAGGTTATACAAAAGACAATACCCTTATAATGGTAGCAGTAGACGGCAGAGAAAATCAATCAGTCGGAATGACATTGATGCAGCTTGCAAATTTTATGAAATCATTAGGCTGCACAAATGCAATAAATTTGGACGGAGGAGGTTCGACCGTAATGTATGTAAACGGGCAGGTTGTTAATAACCCTGCGTTTAAAGGCGGTATCGCAATCTCCAACGCCCTCGTTTTGTCAAAAAAATAAGGAAATTTTAAGCACATGTATATCTTCACTTGACGTAACCTTTGTTACGTCTTTTTATTTAAAAATCATCTAAAATATGTATAAATTCTTTGTTAAACAATATAATCGGCTGATGATTTATTTTGAGTAATTTTGGATAATATATCTGTTCCCTTTCGGAGATAGTTTTTATAGGTGGTTAGATTAATGAATTTACACGAACAATGTTTATTAAGATATTTAAAAAATCCTGATGAGTTATCTTATTCAACTGAAATATTAAAATTGAATAATTTCATTTTAGAAAAACGTTTTATTGTCAAAAATTTTGTTGCCAAATCATCTGATATTCGCTATACTAATAAAGTATAGAGTATGAATTCAGGGATATTATGATAAAAAAGATATTATACGCAATTTGGTTGGTTTTATTTTGTGTATTTTTGTTCATGTTTATTAAGGATACCAATTTTCATAACTTTTTGGTTATGATTGAAAACCGTACGTTTGATATGCGCCAAAGCATAGCTGTATCTCAGGGTGTTAAAAATCACAATGATAATATTGTCATTATTGCAATAGATGACGCTTCTTATGAGTATATCCTTGAAAATTACGGAGAATGGCCAATTCACAGAGATTTATATTCTAAACTTGCAACCTATATAGAGCAATTTAACCCTCAGAGTATTGTGTTTGATTTGATGTTTGTGAAATCTTTAAATAGTAGCACGCAAGCGGATGAACAGCTTGTAAATCTTGTTAAAAAATATCCAAATGTATTTGTTGCCATGAATTTCGATAATCAAGAAGAAAGTCTTAGAAAATCACCGGATTTACCTAAAAATTTGGCTTTGCAAGTAAATAATAATTCTGAAAAGGTTGATTTTTCGAAAAATTCATATTCAAATTGCAGAAAGATTATTGACGGATTAATTAACTCGACAAAGAATATAGGGCTAACTAATGTTTCAAGGTCTGATGACGGAATGTTAAGAAAGATGCCTGTTTTACTCCAATACAAAGGGAATTTATATCCTCAGCTGGGATTTAGGGTAGGGCTTGATTATCTTAATAAGGTAAAAAATGCCGATACTGAAAATTTACAAATTGATGAGCATTCAAACCTGATTATCGGCGGCAAAAAGTATTTTCTTGATGATGACGGCAGCTTAATTCTAAACTGGTATGGCCCTAACGAAACATATCAGTACATCCCTTTATACAAACTTATACAGCTTGCGGACGGGAAATTAAGCGATTTAGATATAGATTTTAACGGTAAGATTGTTTTGTTCGGAACAACTGCTGCAAGCCTGTTTGATATTAAAAGTGTTCCGGTAAGTAAAAATTATCCCGGTGTTGAAGTTCAGGCAACATACATAAATAACATAATTGACGGAACCTCTATTATAAAACTCGATAAGCCTATAACTGCAGCAATAAGTGTTTTATTGAGTATAATCACAATACTTATTGTATTATGCGAAAATTCAGCAATTGTTGGAGCTTTGGCAACTTTAACTATCTATTTGGTTTATGTCTTTTTAACGTATTTTGTAATGAGATATTTTAATATTTGGTTAGAAATTATATATCCGTTTTTAATAGCTCTGTCAACATTTGTTGCGGCGTATATAATTAAATACCTTATAAAATCAAAAGACTTTGAACAGCAGTATAAATTAGCAACAACTGACGGGCTGACAGAATTGTATAACCACAGATATTTTCAGGAGCAAATGAAACAGATGGTGGATTCCTCAGAACGCTATGAAACGCAATTTTCACTAATAATTTTGGATATAGACTTTTTTAAAAAGTTCAACGATACATTCGGGCATCAGGCGGGCGACTCTATATTAAGACAAGTAGCACTTACTCTAAAAAGAAATGTAAGAGCTTCTGATATAGTATGCAGATACGGCGGTGAGGAAATGAGTATAATCCTTGCTAATACTGATAATGAGACAGCTATGTCAACTGCACAAAAAATTTGTAACAGAATTTCACAAAAACCATTTAGATTACCAAACGGCAAAGACGCCTCTGTAACAATAAGTTTAGGGGTTTCAACTTACCCTCATGACGGAACGACTCCTTCAGAGTTAATTGATGCTGCCGACAAGCACTTATATAATGCCAAAAATTCCGGTCGTAACAAGGTCGGGACCTAATGTAAAGTTTTGTAAACATATCTCTTAAAATAGGCAATTATTCAAGGTGTATATACTTTATATATTTAAGAGATAATAACACGAGGACTATGACATGACGGCATTCTGGCACGCAAAATGGCTACAGCAAGTATCTATACGTCAACAGGCTGAAACAAAACTGTCTGATCTTCAGGATGCTCAAATGAGAATGAAAGAACAGATTGAGCAGTACACTGACAATATGGACAGTATCTGGAACATGCGTCAGCAAGAAGGCTTATCAGCTAAGCAAGCTTATAGTACCAGATTGAATGAATTGATGATGCAAAATCCAAATATGAGTGATTCTGAAAGAATGATGAACATGAATATGATGCAGCAGATGCAATCCAATATAGATGCATATATGAGTACTTTCAAAACCTCATTTGAAAATGCTAAAAAAGCCGCTCTAAAACCTCTTCAGGAAATGGATAAGAATTTCGAGAAAAAGATAAAACGAGCAGAACAAGACGAACAAATTGCAAGACAAAGAGAAGAGGATTACAAAAAGAAAGACGAAGAATCTAATAAGAGAATGTACGGCAACGGCTCTGCCAATGCTTAATTATAATAATAAATAAAAAACAGGTACCGACAAATTATCGGTACCGTTTTTTATGTAATTGTTTAAAATTTGCATATAATTTGTTTGTGATATAATACGCTATAGGAAAGAGGATTTATAAAATGAAAGTTAGCGTGCGGGTTCCCGCAACAATAGCAAATATAGGTCCGGGGTTTGATTGTCTCGGAATTGCGATACCTTTATATAATACAATTACAATTGAAGAAACTGTGCTTCCGGGAACCGGAGTTGAAATAAATGTACTGGCAAACGATGATGTTACAGATGAGTTATCTCTGGAACATATGCCGATGGATGAAAACAGTATAATATATAAAGCTGTTGAACTCCTGTACAATTCAATCGGGCAAACTCCGAGCGAATTAAAAATTACAATTCACTCAGAAATTCCGATAGCAAAAGGACTTGGCAGCAGCGCATCGGTAATTGTAGGCGGACTGCTTGCCGCTAATGAATTATTAGGTTCTCCGGCTGACGAAGCCGCACTTTTATCTATTGCAACCGAAGCTGAAGGACATCCGGACAATGTTACTCCTGCAATCGTCGGAGGGCTGGTGATTACCGCAACAGACGATGACGGCTCTATTGTATACAGAAAATTACCTTGGCCTGAGGATTGGACATTAACTGTATGCGTTCCGGAAACTGAATTGGCAACAGAAATATCACGTTCTGTCTTGCCGGCAGAAGTCCCAATAGCTGATGCTGTATTCAATGCGCAGCATATAGGTATGTTTATTCAAGCTATTAATTCTAATGATGAAGAGTTGATGAAAATAGCCCTCAAAGACAGATTACATCAGCCGTATAGGATGAAAATTGTTCCGGGCTTAGAAAAGCTTACACAAAATCTAAAGCACGAAGACTCTGTATTAGGCGTGGTTCTTAGCGGCGCAGGACCTTCTATACTTATAATTACGAAAAACAGTCCTTCTGAAAAGGTTAAAAATATAATTAAAGAAACTTGGGATGACTTGAATATAAACGTGAAATTATATACGCTACCTGTTGAAAACAACGGTGCTGTTATTGTTTCAGATTAATGGTATATTATTAAGAAATATTAATTATTACCCCAAAACGCCCTTGTAGCGTATAATTTAGGTATGTATAAATTGTATCCTTACATAACAAATGACGGCTCTGTAGGGCTATATAGCCCGTCAGACAAGGATATTTACCATTCTGTAACAGGGGCTGCAACTGAGGCGTATGAGAAGTTTATATTCCCTGTAAACCTGTCAGAATATATACTTAGCCATGATTGTATTCGAGTCCTAGATATCTGCTATGGCATCGGATATAATTCTAAAAGTTTTTTGAATTTTATTTTTCAAAATTATTTAAAAAATTTTTCACAAAATTATATAAACTGTGAAAAAATATTATCAGTATATAACGACAAGATACATACTGATAATAAAAATAATACTAGATATAACGAACCGATACATATTGATAATAATTTATCGGAGTTTGATGCCAGTTGTAACGAAGAGATATATGGCGATAAAATTATTCAAGACTCTGCTTTAAAAAAACTGCATGAACGTGTAAGAAAAAAAATTTCCGATAAAAATTTTAAAATTTATATTAAGGCAATTGACACTGATAAAAATTTAGGATATTTGTCTCCATTTATTTCCGGAAAATTAAATAATAAAAAAATTGAAAAAATTAAAAAAAATGATAAATCGAAAAATACCCCTCAAAATCCCTATAATTTGCCCGATTTAAGAATTAACAATTTTAAACATCCAATCCCCGACTGCTATTTAGAGTACTCATATCCGATTAATAAGGTAATACTTGACTCTATCATTAATAACAATAACGAGATATTGTCAGATAAAGAGTTTATGTCAATTATAAATGATAAAAACTACAAGGAATATTTTTCAGAAGAAATATTAGCCCTTTATAGCCATTATCAATTTAAAATGGGTATTAATGGTGGTAAAATAGATTTTAGGTCGTTTTTACATAATATATATTATAAGTATCTATCTATACGTCATAAAATGGGCTTAAAAACCTTTAATTTAGCCAATGTGGATTTCAACCTAAAAATAAACGACGCAAGACTTGAACTTTTAGCAGATAAAAATACATATAATTTTGTATTTTTGGATGGATTTACGCCTTCAAAGTGTCCATGTTTGTGGACAATTGATTTTTTAAAATTAATCAAAGATCATTTGGACAACGACGGAATTTTATTAACATACTCTTCTGCTGCGCCTGTAAGAAATGCATTATTTGAACTTGGTTTTGAAGTAGGAAAAATAATTAATCCTGTTTCCGGTGAATCTTGCGGGACAATCGCCGCAAAAAAATCAAAGTACATAAAAAAACACCTCTCAGAATCCGATTTAGACCTGTTAAAAACTCGGGCAGGTATATTTTATCGTGATGAAAATTTAAGTGCCCCTAATGAGGCAATTATAGCCGCAAGGGAAGAAGAGGTTAAAAATAGCGATTTAATATCAACTACGCAATATAAAAAACAACAGGAGAACTATGAATAACTACGATATTATTGTATTTGGCGGTGGTGCAGCAGGTTGCGCTGCGGCATACACTGCAGGTAAACTGGGTTTTAAAACCTTGTTACTTGAAAAACAAGGTGTTTTGGGCGGCTCTATGACCGCAGGACTTGTTGTACCGGCAATGAAATCTTCGGAAAATCAGATAAATACTGAATTTTATTCGGATCTAATTTCCGAAATGAAAAAATTCAATTCTCAAATTACATATCAAAATAACCCCGGGTGGTTTAATCCTGAGATTTTAAAAATTGCTCTTGATAACCTAATGTCAAAAGCCGGTGTGGATGTGCTATTTAATGCCACAGTATTAAGGATTAATCTTTCCGGACGCAAACTTACAGATATTGTAATATCAAGTACTTTATTATCAGAACATATCGACACGATATATAGTGATAACAATAATATATTATCAGAACGTATCGGAGCGAGATACTTTGTAGATGCAACAGGTAATTCTGAAATTTTTAAAAATTTAAATTGTAATTTTTTAGAAAATAAAGATGAAACTCAGCCTTTTAGTTTGAGATTTATTATGAGCGGAATTAATTTAGATGTATTTTCAAAGTGGCTATTGGATTTTGATAAGGACAGAGAGGTTACTACCGTTGAGAATGTTGCTAACAGTGTACACTTGTCTACTGCATATACCTGGGATACAGGCAGAGAGTGGGCTTTAGCCCCGCTATTTAATGATGCAGTTAATAAAAAGATACTAAAAGATACTGACAGAAACTATTTTCAAGTTTTTACAATTCCAAATATGCCGTCATCATTGGCGTTTAACTGCCCAAGGCTTGTTTCAGCAGATGGCAGTATTAACATTAGAAATATATCAAAAGCCTTGTTAGATGCCCGTCAAGCCGTTTATAGGCTTAGTAATTTTTGCAAAGAATATTTTCCGGGATTTGAAAATTCATACATATCAAACATCTCTGATATGCTTGGAATAAGAACTTCTCGCAGAATTAAGGGTAAATACTTGTATACAATGAATGATATTATTACAGGTAAAAAGTTTGATAACCCTGTGGCTATTGCAGATTATCCTATAGATGTACATTCAAAAGACAAGAACTCTTCAACATTAAAAACAGTGCAAGACTATCAAATTCCTGTTGAGGCGTTGATGTCTGCGGATTATGATAATTTGTTTGCGGCGGGAAGAAACATTTCAGCGGATTTTATGGCACAGGGGGCAATTAGAATTCAGCCTACCTGCTTTTCTATGGGTGAAGGACTTGTAAAGTATATTTTCAAGAACCTGAATTCTTAATTTTGTCTGAAATAATTTCTGCAGCATTTAAAAGCGGATCAATTGTCGTAGAAAAAGGCGGAGCATACGTCAAATCGTTTTTAGAAAATTCTGATGCAGTTAATTTAGCGAGAATTGCAGTCGTAAGTGTGTTAATCCTTTTGTCCGTATCCCCTGCGCCAATTGCCTGTGCGCCAAGCAGTTGTCCTGTTCTTGCATCAGCTACTACTTTTATTGTGATATTCTTTGCATCAGGCATATATCCGACTTTGTCGTATTTTGTAACAGTTGAAGTTACAACATCAATATTTAACGATTTAGCCATCTGCTCTGTCAATCCTGTCATAGATATTGAAAGTTTTAAGCATCTGGTTACTGCGGAACCAAGTACCCCAAGAAATTCATCGTGGCCGCCGCAAGCATTTATAGCGGCACAACGACCTTCTTTATTAGCTGTAGAACCCAGCGGAAACCAAACCGGAGTATTTGTGATTATAAAATTTTTCTCGGCACAGTCTCCGCATGCATAGATATCCTTTACAGATGTCTCCATATGCCGGTCAACAGATATTGCACCTGTTTCTCCGATTGTAATACCGCAATCAGCTGCAAGCTGGGAGTTTGGAGTTACGCCTGAACAAATTATTGCAATATCACAATCAATTTCCTCACAAGTGTCCGTTATTGCTCCTGTAATTCCGTCCGCATCTCCCTTAAATTCAATTACCGATGCGTTTGTTATTATTTTAAATTTGCCTTCACTAATAAGATTTAGCTGCTCGAGTATTACATCCGAAATATCACTGTCAAAATGTGACATAATACGCTCATTTTTGTCAACAAGCGTAGTAAATATATTGTTTTTTACCAGTGCCTCAAGCATTTCAAGACCGATATATCCACCTCCTATTATCAACGCACGCTTTGAGGTTTTTAATTTATTTTTTATATTAATAGCATCTTCAATTTTTCTTACCGTAAAAATATTTTTATACCATATATTTTTAATGTTAGGTAATATTGGGCTGGCGCCGGTTGCGATAATAAGTTTGTCATAATCCTCTAAAAATGCTCGCTTAGATTGGAAATTATAAACGAGAATCTGTTTACTCTCAGTCAAAATTTTAAGTACTTTATGCCTTAAATATACGTTTACGCCGCTTGCTTCAAATTCCTCCGGAGAACGAACTAAAAGAGTTTGATAATTTTCGAAATTACCTTCAACATAATAAGGAATTCCGCACGAAGAATACGATACATTTGTATCATCAGTAAATAATTTTACCGATGAATCTTTGTCTAAAAGTCTTCTTGATTTTGCGGCAGCTTTTGCGCCTGCAGCAACTCCGCCTATAATAATTATTTTCATACGAAAAGTATAAGGTAAAACAGAAAGAGTTTAATTGCCCTGTAGGCTAATTCATGCAAGATGTTCCGAGAAATGTTTCTTTCATGAACTCACAATAAGCATCCATGTCGGATTTAAATTCCTCAGCCTTCTCTACAAGCAGTTCTAAATCAATTATTAAGCCCTCTTTTTTTAAATCTTCAAACATACACACATCTCCAATATCTATGCATGTTCTTTAACGGAATTTTTATAAAAAACTTTAGTAATTTATAAAAATTGTTACAATTTATTCTTCGGAATAAACAAGTTTTTTTCTTAAATTCCACTGTATAAGGGTAAGTACAAGAATAATTGTAAATAACACGTATGCTAAAGCACTTGCCTTCCCTGCATTAAAATATTCAAAAGCATTTTTATATATTGCGTAAACCAGAACATTAGTGCTGTCTAGCGGTCCGCCGCTTGTCATTAAATATATTAAGTCAAATACCTGAAACGAACTGATTGCGGTAATTATCACAACAAAAAATATAGTTGGTGACAGCATTGGTACGGTAACTTTCTTAAATATTTGAAATGAATTTGCACCGTCAATTTTAGCCGCCTCAAACAGGCTTTGCGAGATACCGCTTAAGCCTGATAAGAATATTATCATATTATATCCTATTAATTTCCATACCGATACAATTATAAGAGCAGGCATTGCAAAAGTTGTATCGTATAGCCATTTAATATGAATGTGTAATATTGTATTCAGCAACCCTATATTAGGGTCAAAAATCCATTCCCAAATTATACCTATAACAATCATAGGGGTTATGAACGGAAGAAAGTATGCCGTCTTGTAAAATTCGCTTCCTCTTATTTTTGAATTTAAAATAGCTGCAAGTATCAGCGGTATTATAACTCCGAATATTGATGTTGAAAGCGCAAACACAACCGTGTTAGTTAATATTTTATAAAATATTTTTTCTGAAAAAATTAACCTGTAATTGTCTAACCCGACAAATGACACGCTTCCCAGTAAATCCCACTTTGCAAAACTTAATCCAAATGAGCATAGCACAGGTATTATAATAAAAATGAAAGTCCCAACTACCGCAGGTAATATAAGCATTAGAGCGGCAGAGCTTTCTGTATTTACAAGTTTTGAAATGAATTTTTTCATGTTAATATTATACAATAAATTAGAATTAGGGAGAAAATAATATGGACAGATATTCACATGCTTTCGGGAAAAATGATATAAGAGGAATTTATGGTGAAGATATAACTGAGGAATTATTTTACAATACCGGCAGAGGATATGTAAAATATTTAGAAAATTTGTCGGGTAAAACACCTGAGAAGATGTATTTAACTGTTTGTATGGATGCAAGAACGCATTCTCCCGCACTTTCAAAAGCATTGCAAGCCGGCATAACTTCAACAGGTGCTCATGTTATAGATCTGGGACTGGCTCCGACTCCAATCGGCTATTATTCCGAAGTCGTCGGGGTGCCTAATGAACTTACCGGCGGCAACCCTGTTATAGCCGCTTGTATTATCACTGCAAGCCATAATCCAAAAGAATATAACGGAATGAAAATGACATATAAAAACAGAACTCTAAACGAATCACAAATAAAAGAATTAAAAGAATATACTTTTTCAAATTGGACTAACGAGATAACAGACGGTAATGGTTCTCTTGTACAAAAATATGACATAATTTCAAAATATACAGACGAGATGGTTTCAAAATTCGGGAACATTGGTAAAGGTGTAAAAGTGGTAGTTGATAGTGCCAATGCAACAGGCGGAATAGTTGGTCCGCAATTATACAAGAAACTTGGCTGCGAAGTAATTGAATTATATTCAGAGCCTGACGGAACATTCCCAAATCACCATCCAAATCCAAGTGTTGAAAGCACTCTTGATGTCTTAAAACAGACTGTTGTTGATAACGCTGCAGATATAGGGATTGCATATGACGGCGATAGCGACAGAATAGGCGTGATTGATAATAGCGGAAATTATCTCACCGGAGATAAGTTGCTGCTTGTGTACGCAATAGACTTGATTAATGAGTGCAAACCAAAGGGTATCGTACCGAAGATAGTTAGTGAAGTGAAATGTTCTCAAGTTTTATATGACACTATAGATAAAATTGGCGGGAAGTCCTATATGAGCAAAACCGGACACGGATATATTAAGAGCATGATGTATGAAGAGGGTGCTATTTTAGCCGGCGAAATGAGCGGTCATACATTCTTTAAAGACCGTTACTATGGTTTTGACGATGCAATTTATGCCGGATGCAGGATTATTGAAATAATATCTAAAAATAAAAAATTAAATCCTGATTTTACTATTAAATCTATGCTTAAGCCGTTCGAGGCTGTATATTCTTCGCCTGAAGTCAGATATCCTTGTCCAAATGAATTAAAAAAATCAACGCTGGATGCTGTGAAAGTAAAAATTGCAGAAAACAAAGATATTTTTGGCAAGGAAATTAAAGATATTATTACGATAGACGGTATGAGAATTGTATTTGACGGCGGATTCGCATTAATTCGTCAGAGTAATACAGAACCTGTTTTTACGCTGAGATTTGAAGCAGCTGATAAATCTGAATGCGAAAAATTTCAATCCGTAATGGTTGGTTTATTGGACAGTATCGTAAAAGTTGCACAATAATTAAGAAAGACCGATAAGAGTATTGGGGCATAGCACCCAATTAACGCAATTATCGGTCTTTTAATTCATAATGTATTTTATTTTTCCGTAGGTTTATAAAATCTGTATGCCTTTAATGCAGCTTTAAACGAGCTTGAAAAAGGTTTGCTTGAGTCAAAAGATGCCTCATCAAGCACAAATTCTCCAAGCAGTTCGCCGTTTTTAGAGTTATAGATTTTTGTTCTGGGAAGTTCTTTTGTCTTAGAATAATGATTTTTGCCTGAATTATCTTCGGAAGAACGCTTTATAGAAGCCATAGATGCGGCGGCTTCAAGTAAATCTTTTTTATCTGAAAATGTTGATGCTGCCCAATCAGACGGATTAACATAAAAATTATTTACGTCTTGTTTAATTTCGTATCTTTCAAATTGTGATTCCGCAAGATTTGTAAGTACTGATTCAATTCTTTTTGCAGTTTGAGCCGAATCTTCGTGTTTATCAGTGTCAGCTGCAACAAAGGCTAAAACAACTACAAGTGCCGTTATAAGTACAGTATACAAAACAGGGAAAATCACCAGCGCAAGAATTGAAAATACAGTCGCCTGCGTCTCCTGAGATTTGTTAAATTCGCTAACGTCATCACATTTTTTATTATAGTATGCCCATTCATTTCCCTTTAGCCCGCATACAAGCTGAAATAGAAAACTTAACGGAGTAAAGAACAATATTATGTACCACAGAGGTTTATATGATTTGTTAAAAAGCCCCCAAATCCATGTTCCGAAAAATGCACCCCAGTTAAATATTTTGGTATTATCATAAGGCATTTTAGAGGTTATCGCTCCTGATTTGCAAAGTAAAATTATAGATAATATAAAATTTATTAAAATTGCAAAAACTGATACCTGAAACGGAATTACGAAATATAAATTTGAAATTAATATTATAATCCCGCATATTAAATTCAGCGGATTTATAACCTTACCTGCTATATCATTTAATCTTCTGACTGCATTTGATGCAGACGCTAATCCGATAAGTAAAAGTGTAATTACAGTCCATATTTTTAACAAAATCGGTGCAGATGCAAATAAGTTTTGCATAAACATTACATCTTCCATTGTCGTAGCAGACTTAACCACCCAAAATATATATGGCAGCGTTACAATTGATGAAATCATTGAAATATAGACAATATTTAAAAAATAATCCCGTCGCCCCTGAATCCCTTCAAAGCCGAACAACTTTGTATTAACCGAAAGCTCACTGTTATCTTCCATATCAGTCCCCCCATTTTTTAATATTGTATATTTTTTTTGTAAATTTGTAAATTACATTAAAACTTGTTCATCAGATATCAATTCAGCAGGACTATAACCTAATGCCCTTGAGATCTTTTCAACAACATCCAAACTCGGAGAAGATATTAAACTCTCAATTTGTGATATTGTTGAATGTCCTACTCCGGAAAATTTTGCAAGTTTATCTTGAGAAAAACCTCGTCTTTCTCTTTCAAATTTCACTCTCATTGCAAATTTTTGTGCAAGTCTTGATACTTTTTCTTTTCTCTTTTGCATACTAAAAATTTAACAAAAAAAAACCTGATTTAATAGGGGAATCAGGTTAAAAATTTGTAGGGGAAAAATTAATTGGAGTTATTTTATGAAAACTTTTATTTTAAATGCAAAGCTTGTCTGTTAGCAGTAGCAATGAAATTCATCTGTGCAAGCAAAATATCTGATCTGTCTACATATGTTGAGTTTTGTTGAACATTTGTAGTAACTTGATTTTGATACATACTGCTTAATTTTTCATCAATTTTATTCAAATTTGCAACTGCCATATTTGCCTCTCTTCTTGTTTTACTCTCTGTATATATATAAAGTATATACTTATTTTAAAATTTCACTAATCTGTATTTTCGTTACAAATCTTAATATTAATATTAAAATTGATTAATAAATAGCAATTTCAGGTTAAAAAATGTTTTTATTATTATATAGGGAAAATTGTGTATGTTGGATAATCTCGATGTTCAAAATAAATATAATCAGCAAGCAGGCATTAGAGCCAACAATTTTGGCATGAATGTTGTTCCCGGGGTGAATACACCTAACATGCAGGCTCAAATTGACGTTTCTAAGATAAATGAGGCTGCCGCTGATTCATATATCGGACAAAGAATTTCATCATTTGAAGATATAGATCCTCTTGTACAGTATGGTGTTGCCATTCCTACATGGATAGTTATAAATCAGGCAATGGACAGGTACTTAAAGCTATGTAGGGGAAATTACGATAAAAGTGTAATATATAAAATAGGTTCTTTTGGAGATAAAGTCAGCAATATTCTGTTTGATAATCCTGTCGGGCGTACAATGAACAGGATTGCAAATGGCGGGAAAAGTATATTTAAGCACGCGGTATACAACAACTCAGCCGTATTAAGAGCATTCAACGAAACACCTTCTATACCTGAGTTGGGAATGGTAAAATCGCAAACCGGCGGTATTAAAACAATGTTATCACACGATAACACTAATATATGGGAAGAATTTACAAAACCGTTAAAACATGTAAACGACTTTGATAGTCTCGGAGCTTCAAAAAAAGAAATTGAGGCAATAAAGGCAAGACTTGATAAAGTTGCAGGTGCAGAAAACCGTAAAATAGCAATGCAAGCTGAAGAATTTAAACTTCTTGAAAAGACAAGTGATCCAAAGAGAATTGCTGCATTCAAAAATTTAGATGAAAAATCAAGACTTGCTAAATTAAAAGAGATTAAAATTAAGGCAATCGGCTTTAAAGATTTAAAAGAATATGAGCTAATAAAAGCCGCACCGGAAAAACACATTGACCGTGTATTAGAAATATTGAATAAAACCGATAAAAAGTTATTTGCAAGAATAAGTTACTCTAATAAGAATTTCGGAAGTGTTTTGAAAGGCGAAATTGCCGGTAGAAAAGTATACTTCAGCGAATTATACAATAAATTATACGGAGCAACAGGCGGAAATCACAAGACACTGCTTGGTCGTACAATGGTTAAATTAAGCAACAGTATACTTGAGGGTGCATCCAGCCGTATTCAAGGCGGGAAAATGGCTGCGTTAATGCAAGCTTATTTCCTTGCGGAAGCTATAATCAGGGCAAGCAGACAGGAAACAAACGGTGATAAGTTTAAATCATTCATGGAAAGATTTGCAGAACTTATCGGATTCTTCGTATTTATTCCGCCGTCATTAAAGTTAATGCATGCGTTGGGTGGTATGCAATATTCGGGTATGACACCAAAACAGATAGAGGAATACAGAAAAGCTGTAGAAGAATTTAATAAGCATGTTATGAACTGTGATTGGACAAAAGATGTTTATAAAGTTAAACGAAAAGAATTACGTGCTAAATTCAGACCTGGTACAAAGAACCCGCTTGTATACTTATCGAGAAAAGCAGGCGATATTATAACCGTAGGTCTTGAACAAGTACGACCTTATACAAAACACAAAGTTGATAAAGTAGATCTGACAATTACAAAAGTTCTTGAAAATCCTAAACTTTACCTCAAGAGTATTCCAAAACGTCTTGCAGACGTCATGAGAAATCCTAAATACTGGTTAAAACAGATGGCAGGATACCCTATGAGATTTGGTCTACCAATGTTTGTATTTGTTCCGTTCTTAAATAAATATCTGGTAAAAGGCGTAAATGCAATATTTGGCAAACCAAAAGAGGGGCTGGCAGATGAAGGTAAATATGAAGAACAAAAAGAAGCTAAGGCTCAGCAGCAGGAACTTAACAATCAAATTCCGGCTCAACCGGTACAAGCCTCAAGTGCAGCAGTAATGGCAGCAAACCAACGTAAAAAACCTGCTCAAATATCGTATACCGGTTCATTAAAAGATGAAGAAACTACAAAACAAAATAATGAGAAAAAAGCTCCCGACATTCCTGAGTACAGATATATTCCAAGCACAGATGGTGTAAAACTAAAAAATCAGGATAAAACTGATGCAGAACTGGAAAAAGCACTAAAAAGACTTGAAACTGCCGAAAAAGCAGCCTATATTCAATTAGGAGACTAAGTATAAGCATATTTACCCGATAATATCATCATGATATAATCTCTATATGAAAATTTGTTTATTTCAAGGTACGTTTAATCCGATACACAATGCTCATTTAAGAATCGCAAAATACGCTCTTAAGTATTGTGATGTTGATAAAATACTTTTTATACCGGCATACAAGCCTCCTCATAAATGTGAAGGGAATATTTT
>ONTD01000066.1 GCA_900320675.1 uncultured bacterium | reverse complement strand
TTTTTACAAAACTTTACTTTGGAGAAATTTAAATATTGTGTGCTAAAATCAATGTATGATTGATAATTTGGAACAATTACGTGCAGCGATTGAAGTCGAAAAAAAATATAAGTATATTGATATTCAAGGAAAATCTTATTCGTTTTCTTCCTTCATTCGTAAGTTAGCCCGTAAGGAGTATAAAGAATCCGGCAAAATGCCTAAGTGGGCAGTGCTTTTAGAAACGTTTGAGCATTACCCTATGGCGTCTCCGTTGGAACGGAAACGTTCAATTGAGCTGCTTGTTAAAATTATTAAATCAGAATTGGATAATCCAAAGGGTACTCAAGCTAAAATTAAAAAAAGTGATTTGCCTAAAAATCCTAATGAAGTTGACGTTATGTACGTTAAAGGCGTAGGTCCGAAAATTGCTTATATGTTAAATAAATTGGGTATTTACACTGCAAATGATTTGATTTGCTATTTCCCGCGAAAGCATGTAGATTATTCTTCCAGAACTCTTATAAGCCAGTTGTCAGAGGGAACTTCAACAACAGTTTTTGGGTATGTTCATAATGTATCGGTTTATAATTCGCCAAAGGGGTTATCTATAACAAAAGTTGTAGTAAAAGATGAAAGCGGAAAATTAGAATTAACATTTTTTAATGCCAAGGCAAATCGCTATGTTCAGGAGCGTATGCGTTCTCAGTTTCCGCAAAACGCTGCAATAATGCTGTCAGGTACTGTGAAACGTGATAGCTATACCAATAAATTGACTTTTGATAAGCCAAGTTATTCGATTATGACAGGTGAATTTTTAGCAGGTGAAAATACAAATCTCAATCTTGCTCGTATTGTCCCGATTTATACCGTTTGCGAAAATCTTAATATAAAAGTGCTTAGAAAAGCTATTTTTAATGCTATTAATTTGTATAAAGATTATATTATTAATATTATTCCGGACGAAATTCGTCATAGACTTGGGTTGATGGATAAAAAGGTTGCTGTTGAACAAATCCATTTCCCTGAGAGTATGGAGAAACTAGAACAAGCCAGGTTTTCTTTGATTTTTGAAGAATTGTTTTTACTTCAGCTTAAAATGGTGAGATTAAGAGAGGATACAGCAAGTGAAAAAGCGGTAAACTTGAAGATTAAGGAAAACGGACTTGTTCAAAATTTTATAAAAAATTTGCCATTTGAATTGACCGGCGGACAGAAAAAAGCGATTAACGAAATATTGCACGATTTAAATTCTGACAGACCTATGGCACGTCTTTTGCAAGGTGATGTCGGCAGCGGTAAAACGGTAGTCGCTTGCATAATGCTGCTGGCTGCTGTTGAAAACGGTTATCAGGGCGCTATTATGGCACCTACAGAAATCCTTGCTCAGCAGCATTATAACAATTTGGTCAGCTGGCTTACTCCACTCGGGTTGAGTGTGGGGCTTTTCCTGGGCTCTCAAGGTAAAAAAGTTAGAGAAAAATTTCGCACAGATTTGAAAAACGGACAGACAAATATTGCAGTCGGTACTCATGCATTAATTCAGGAAGATGTTGATTTCAATAATTTAGGTGCAATTGTTGTCGATGAACAGCATAGATTTGGTGTACGGCAAAGAAATATTTTAAAGAAAAAGGCAGCAAGTCCTCAAATGCTGACTATGACGGCAACTCCTATTCCAAGGACGCTTGCTATGACTGTTCACGGAGATTTGGATTTGACGATTATTGATGAACTGCCTAAGGGACGTTTGCCGATAAAAACATCTTTGGTGTCTTCGCATAAAAGTGTTTATCAGCTTATGGATAAAGAAATTTCTTCCGGCAGGCAGGCTTATGTCGTTTATCCGCTTATTGATGAAAGTGAAACGCTTTCTGCTAAAGCTGCAACTGTTGAAGCCGAAAAACTTCAGAATGAGATTTTCCCTCAATATAAAGTCGGGCTTCTTCACGGTAAACTTAAAAATGACGAAAAAGAAAAAGTCATGTCTGATTTTAAAGATAAAAAATATGATATTCTGGTTTCAACAACTGTTGTGGAAGTTGGTGTTGACGTTCCTAATGCGACGATTATGGTTATCGAAAATGCTGAACGCTTTGGACTTTCTCAGCTTCATCAGCTCAGAGGCAGAGTCGGCAGAAGTAATCTTCAGTCATATTGTATCCTTGTAAGTGCTTCTCGTTCTCAGGAAACTCGTGAACGTCTGAATATTATGACTCAAACAAATGATGGATTCGTTATTGCGGAAAAAGATTTGCAGTTGAGAGGTCCGGGTGAATTTTTAGGAACAAGACAGAGCGGACTTCCGGATTTGATTATTTCCGATATTGTTAAGGATGCGAAAATACTTGAAATCGCAAGAATGGAAGCTATTGATTTTGTGAAACATAATAATCTTAATGACTATCCGCTATTGGAAAAAGTTACGTCTTTGCAGATGTTTAGCGGACTTGAGATATAATGTAAAGTTTTGTAAAGTTAAATTTATTAAATTTAGCAATTATTTAAATGTTATTTACTTTATATATATATAAGA
>ONTD01000017.1 GCA_900320675.1 uncultured bacterium | reverse complement strand
TGTATAGAGGATTAGAATTTAACCCACGCAAAACGAAGTTTTGGAAGCGGGATCTTTTTATTTGGTTATAACTCAATCTAAAAGCTATTTTTAATTAACCATTATTGACATTTTAAATATTTGTTTTTATACATATCAAAATTTTTATTAAAATCAGCGTCTTTAAATGATTTAACGTTATTTAAATATGCATGTCTGTCAAAAGAGGATTGGTTAACTTGAATTTGATAAACAGCAATATTTGAACAATGATCTGATACTCTTTCAATATTATTTAAAATCTCTGAATATATAAAACCGTCTGTTAAAGTACACTGACCATTTTGTATCCGTTTGATATGACTATCTCGAGCATCAGAAACTAAAATATCTATAACTTGTTCAAGCGGTTCAACCATTTTGGCTTTTATTATGTCATTGTTGCATATTGAATCAATTGTTATTTCCATAATTTCTGATAATGCTTCTATAATCACTTGCAATTCTTGTTTTAGTTGATTTGATAAAATGATATTTTTCTCATGCAACTCATTTGCAACTTTTAGAATATTAATTGCGTGGTCGCCAATTCGTTCCAAATCACCTATTATAGATAATAATTTTGAAATCTCTCTGCTATCAGAGTCAGATAAATCTTTTGTTGACAAATTCACCAAAAAGGATCCTAATTTATCTTCATATTTATCTATAACAGGCTCTTTTCTTTGGATTTTTTCCATTCTTTTTTCACTGAAATTATTAAGCATTTTTAAAGATCTAAAAAAATTCTTTTTGGCAATTATAGCCATTTTTACCGTTAAATTTTCACATTCTTTTATTGCAAAAGTAGGAGTATACAATAATCTTTCATCCAAAAAGACATTATCTTCAGCTTCAACTTTTCTACCCTTTATTACTACCATTGCAATTTTTTCTAATTGATTTATGAACGGAAACAGTAATAATGTTGTTGCTATATTAAAGATTGTATGGCAAACAGCAATTTGAAAAGGATTTATAGAAGATTTTAAAAATGAGAAATTAAAAATCATATGTCCGATATAAAAAATCAACAAAAATGCGGTAGTTCCAATAACATTAAAACTAATGTGCACAACAGCAACTCTTTTGGCATTTGTTCCAACGCCAATGCTGGAAATCAATGCTGTTACACAAGTACCAATGTTTTGTCCCATAATTATCGGTATTGCCATACCAAAAGTTATTTCACCTGTCAGGGATAAGGCTTGTAAAACACCGACTGACGCTGCAGAACTTTGAATAATTCCCGTAAAAATCGCGCCAACTATGATACCTAATATTGGATTATTAAATGCTGTTAAAATATTTGTAAATTCCGGAATTTTCGCCAAAGGTTTCATTGAATCGGCCATAAACTGCATACCGCACATTAAAATCGAAAAACCCAACATTAAGGCTCCAAGATTTTTATGTTTATCTTTTTTGGATCCCATCATTAACAGAATGCCAAATACAGCTATTATTGGCGAGAAGGATTCAGGTTTTAACAATTGTAGAAAAAAATTATTACTTTCTATGCCTGATAACGATAATATCCATGCAGTCAAAGTTGTACCGACATTAGAGCCCATAATAATCCCAATTGTTTGGTTCAAATCCATAATACCTGAGTTTACAAGTCCGACTAACATAACAGTTAAAGCAGATGATGACTGCATTGCTATTGTTATACCTGCCCCCAGAATAAGTGCATTAAATGGATTCGATGTTATAGATTTTAATGTTTTTTCTAGTTTTCCTCCGGACAATTTTTCCAGCCCTGATGACATAACATTCATCCCGTATAAGAAAAATGCAAGTCCGCCAAATAATGTAAAAATTGAAAATATATTCATAAGGAACTTCCTATTTCAACAATAAACAGTATAGTACAAATATATAGTGAAGTATATTTTAGTTTTTATACATATTAAATTAGTCGGAATAGTGTGCATAAAATTATAAAAAACAGATAATATAAATTAAAAAAATAGAATTTTGATGCAGCGTATTAATATTTTTACAATTGTTCATACATACGCAAATATATTTTTTTTTGATTTTTGTATATAGTATGAAGCCGATAAATTTAAATGAAGTAGCAGGTCTGAGATACGCAAAACAAAATTTTTGTGATTGCTATTTGGTGGCTGCCATAAGTGCGTTAACAAGAAGCAAGAACGGTACGGAGATTTTGCGCCAAAATATTCAGCGTGAAGGCCGAAATTATTGTATAAAATTTAATGATGTTAATGGACATAGCGAGAGGTACTTAGTAAAAGAGGCTGAGATGGATTCTTTAATTTTGATGAACAGATTTATGGAGCCAATTGAACCTAAAATTCCTCATCATCCTATAATTAAAGCTTTGGAAGTTGCTATGGGGAAATTGTTGTTGGCTCATCCGGATAAAAAACCTTTTATTTGTAAAATTCCGCATTGTCAGGAAAATTTCGAATACAATAAAGTGTCGAATTTCTTTAAGCTATTTACCGGTGTGCGTCCGATTACAATTAACGAATCGGGATTAAGAATGTCTTTGAAACATGATAAATTGGTTGCGAAGAATTTGTTTGAAAAGCTGAACGGTGAAGATAATTTTAGTTTTGTGTTAGGCAGCGGTTACAAGGGCTTTTTTAATGACTTGCCGCACTGTTGGTCTGTTAAGCGTGTTGTAAATTCTAAAATTGATTTGTATGATTCAAGAAGGCAGATAAGCAG
>ONTD01000144.1 GCA_900320675.1 uncultured bacterium | reverse complement strand
GATCCTGATAACGCAATCAAATATTCAAATTGCGACGTCAAAAAGACTCCTGCCGATATGACAGAAATATTGCGAGCAATGAACATATAATAATTACATTTCCTGTAATCTTTTTATCCTGTCGTTAATATCAGGATGTGTAGAAAACAGTTTTGAAAACAATCCGTTTTTCAGCGGATTTGAGATGTATAAAGGTGCGGTAGCTTCGTTTGCCATAGGCATTTCACTACCGTTATTGCTGATACGGTATAATGCTTTTGCAAGCAATTGAGGACTTCCGCATATTTCTCCGCCGGTTGCATCCGCCATATATTCTCTTGAACGAGATACCGCCATTTTTATAAGCGTTCCGACAATCGGCATTACAAGAGATGCAACAAGACCAAATATCAAAATTAATGAAGAATTTGAATTTCTGCGGTTTGATGTTCCGTAATATGAGGCATTACGAGCAAAAGCTGCCATAATAGTAAATACTCCGACAAGGGTTGTAACAAAACTCGTGATTAATATATCTTTGTGAACAATATGAGATAATTCATGCCCGATAACTCCGCTTATTTCATCTAAAGGCATACTGTTTAACAATCCTGAAGTAACAACCACTGCTGCATCATTTTGACTTCTGCCGGTTGCAAATGCGTTTAATGAATTATTTTGTATATAGTATAATTCAGGCAGCTTGATATTATTCCTTTCGCACATACTTCTAACCATATTATAATATTCCGGATAATCGGCTTCTGTCATTCTGATTGCACGTTGGGAACGTAACACAATGCTTTTTGAAAAGAAAAACGATACAAAATTCATAATCACAATTACACCTATAGTTGCATATATACCGTTTAATCCGAGATTAAAGATTTCTGTTATTATATATCCGAAGAAAAATATTATTGCACAAGTTAACCCGACAAAAAACATTAATTTGAGTTCATTAATTTTTATTGTTTTTTCAATGTTATCCATATCAATACCCCTATATACAACATAATATGCTACATATTAACACAATTTTAAATTTATCACAATCTAAAAATCTTTTATATATTATTGAATAAAACTTAAACAAAAAATATTGATAAAAACCGCAAATTATGGTATACTTATCACACGATTTAAAACATTCGGGGTATGATTATTTGGACAAAAAACAACAAAAAACTGAGGGGATGTCTGAAACCTTCATCTCCACAGGGGTGTTAAACTCTTATCATATTCTGTAAAAGAATTTTTGCACAACATATATTTTGTTGAGCAGTGTGTGTTAAAAATAAAGGAGAAATTTATGGCAACAAAGTTCACACCTAAAAAAGGGAAAATTACCGGAACAAAGAAATCTGACAAAATAACATGGGCGAATTTAAAAGCTTGGCGAAGAGCGTTGACAGTAAATGCCGGAGCAGGGAACGATGTTATAAATTTCAAGAAAAGTAAATATAAGAATAATAAATTAAACGGCGGTTCTGGTAACGATAAAATCTATGGCGGCACAAATATTGACATAATCCATGGTAATGCCGGAAACGACGTATTATACGGATATAATGGGAATGATAAAATATACGGAGACGCCGGAAAAGATACAATATACGGCGGAGCAGGGAATGACACAATCTACGGCGGCGACGGCAGCGACAAATTATACGGACAAAGCGGAAATGACGTAATTTATGGCGGCAAACACAATGATTACATAGACGGCGGAGCAGGTAACGACAAATTATACGGACAGTACGGCACAAACACATTAAAAGGCGGTGCCGGAAACGATACGATATATGCCGGAACGGGAACAGATAAGATATATGCAGGTGCCGGAAACGACACAATAGATTTAAGCAAGGGCGGAAGTAATACGGTTAACCTTGAAAGCGGAACCAACAAGGTTTCCAAAGGCGGTTCCGGAGTGGATAAAATATACGGCGGAACGGGTAATGACACAATTTATGCAGGTTCCGGTAACGACGTAATAGATTTAAGCAAGGGCGGAAAGAATACCGTATATGGAGAAGCCGGAAACGATAATATAAAGGGCGGTGCCGGTAACGATACAATTTACGGCGGCGCAGGCAACGATTATATTGAAGGCGGTGCCGGTAATGACAGTTTGTATGGGCAAGCCGGTGCAGATACTTTTGCGTTTTCAAAAGGTTCCGGCAAAGACGTAATATATGATGCTGATAGTTCAGACAGCATAAAATACAAAGATGCAAATTTTGCAGATTTGACATTTACAAGAAATTCTAATGATTTATTAATTACCAGACAAAATGGTTCGTCAATTGATAAGGTAACTGTTTTAAATTTCTTTGGTTCAAATAAAATTAATAAAATTATTACAAAAGACGGCACTCACAGTATATTAAGTGATGCAAAAATTAATGTAACAGGTTCAGGTACTATTAACGGAACTGACTATAATGATGAAATAACGGGTTCTGCCGGAGATGATGTTATTAATGCAGGATTAGGCAATAATACAATATTCTTAAATAATGACAATGCAACAAACACAATTATTTCAGGCGGCGGAGTTGATACACTTGTATTTTCTGATGAAACAGATATAAGCAAATTTACATTCGCATACGATGAGAATGATTTAAACATTTCCACAACAGGAACTAATGTCGGATTACAGGATTATAATTCCGGAAATCATTCTGTGAAATACATAAAAGTTGGTAATAAGACTTATAATATTTCAAATGCAATAATTGATAATTCTGATAGTATTAATGGTACAGGAGGTAATGATTTAATAATAGCAATAGGCAACGGTGATCATAATCAGGTAATTAGCGGCAGTTCCGGTGATGATACAATATTTGCCTCAGCTTCAACTGAACAGATTTATACAAACGAAGGAAATAATACTGTATATTTGAATAATGATAAAACAACATATGTTTATCTTGGAACGGGGGACGATAATGTATATTTGAGTACCCCTTATTCTACCGTTAATATAATCGGATATAACTTTAATGACGGCGGAAATGATACCATTCACTGGTCAGGAGGAAACAACCCTCAAAGACTGTACTTCGATTTTAACAGTAATACCGGTTATCAGCTTTCTGACTTAATATTTACAAGAACAGACGGAAGTAACGATTTAGTTACAAGGTATGGTAACAATAATTCCGTAACTTTAAAAGATTATTACAAATCAGGCAATGATAATATGGCAAATATGCAAATATCTGTACTAAATACCGATAGTTCAGGCACAGATTGGTATACATTATCAGAAGCTACAGAACTAAACGGGATATATTCATACATATCAGCTTCCGGAGAAATTTCAGGAACTGATAATAATGATTATATTGTAGGCTCAAGCGATAATGATATTATCAGCAGCGGTAACGGAGAAGACATTATAAATGGCGGAGCAGGTGATGATACTGTTATTTTAAACGGTACAAATTATAAAACACTTTATTTTGGGTACAATTCCAGTAAAGACACAGTTAAATTTACTCAGCCTATTAGTGCTCTGTTTATCAGGATAGAAGATTTTAATATCGATAACAAAAATATAAATTTTTACAAAGATAAAAATAACCTGATTATCCAACTTTTAGGTGAAGAAACAGAAAGTATAATGACACTTGAAAACTTCTATGTGAGCGAAAATGTTCCGGCAAATGATCAGATTAGGCTGCAAAATTTTAAAGGGACAAATACGACACTTCTAAATGATTATGTGAATAATTTTTCTAAATATAAAGGTGTTTTAGTACAAATGCCTGATGAAGAAAATACCTATAATTTCGATAAAGCAGGTTTTAACCATATATTCGCATCATCACACTCTAATGACAGCAATGACATCATCAATGTAAATAATGGTGCAAGTGCTGATTTCTATTTCTATTACGGCTCCGGAGATGATACTATTTATGTAAATTCCCCGATGGGCACTAATTATCTTAATTTATACATTGCAGGATCAGCAGCGGCAAAAGAAAATGGAAACAAATATTTAGATTTCTTAAAATCCGGAGAAGATTTAATAATAAAAAGATATAATCATCTAAATAATACCACTGACTCTGTTACCATAAAAAATTATTATTCTGAAAATAATAATCTCCCACAATGTACAAATATTAAAATCGGAGATAATGACGGAGAAAACAGGTTAGTAGATAATATAAATAATTATATCTCAAACTATTCAAAATTCGGCGGGGTTACGTACTTGGGAACCGAAAATGCAGATGAAATATCAACTAATGATACTAAAATGATAATGACCGGCAAAGGAAATGACACCATCAGTATTGCCGGCTCAGGTACGAAAATCCTACTGTTTGAATATAATAGCGGAGATGATACAATCGTATTCAACGATAAACTAACCCTTCTTAGCTTATATATTGAAGGAGTTGATAAAGAAAACAAAAATTTGGATTTTGTTAAATCCGGAGATAATTTGCTTATTGAAAGAACTAATCCTGACGAAACAGTAGATAAAATTACATTACAAGATTATTTCACGACTGACAAATTATGTCCTATGGGGATTTGGAATTTGAATGGTGAAAATGGTGAGGAGATGGCTTCATATATCCGTCAATACTCAAAATCTAAGGCAATAGTTGTCAGAGGAACAGGCGATGTTGATACTTTATATTCAGCAAATACCGACACTTGCATTTATACAAGTCCAAATAATGATACTATAATTTTTAATACGGATTCTTCTTCCACCGGTATTAAAAATCACCTGCGCATAACAAGCGGTCACGGAGATGATACTGTTATTTTCCAAAATAAAGCAACCAAAAAGAGTACATATTTATACTTTGAAGAAGGTACCGATTTAGAATATCATAAAGATGGCGATAATCTTGTGATTTATCACACCAAAAACGAATTAACCGAACACTTAACTATTCAAAATTATTTCGCTGATTCGAACATCCTTGACATAATAAATATCTATAATGGTAACTCCGAAATCGGTGTACTTGAAAATAAATTTGCAAATGATGTGTATCCAATATATATAGAAGGCTCGGGAACAATAGAAGGCTCAAAATACAGAAATATTATTACGGGTTCTGATAATCAGGATACGATTATTACATCCGGATCTTTCAATGATAAGATAACTGCCGGCAGTGATAATGATACCATTATTTTAAAAGCCTTCAATTCAGGATCATCCGTATTAGGTACAAAAAGTATGTATTTCCATAATGGAGACGGCAATGATACTACTCAAATTCAGGCTCAAACCTTGAATAGTGCTCTGCAATTATATTTTGACACTAATGCACAAATTTCATCATATAAAAATAACGATGATTTTGTTATAGCAAGAACTTATAAAGATAATGATAATATAAGTCATACAGAGACTGTTACTATAGAAAACTGGTTTGAGCACACTTATAACCCTTCCTTGTATACTCGTTTTATTGATAATAATAAATATTCAATTTACGAGTTTGAAATTGTTACAGATGACGGTACACTCTCCACTAAAAATAAAGGAACATCCTATTTAATTGGCGGAGATAGTAATAATACCTTTAATGCCAATACAATAGCAAATAACAGCTTTTGTTATATGGAAGATAAAGGCGGCAATGATACATATGAAGTTAATTTATCAAGCAGCAAATATGCAATCATTAATGACCTTGCAGGGATTAATGACTCTCTGACTATTCAAAATTCTTCTAATTTGACATACAACCTGTTTTTTGAAATTAATAATGTTGTCAAAAACGGCGAAGAAGTTACTTATGACGCATTATCCGGAGATTTGTACATAACATACAATATGAATTCTATTCAAACTAAAAATGCCGGCTTACTAATCAAAGACTACTTTGGTAACGGTAAAATTGAAACAGTTAGTCAAATCAAAGACAACGTAACTGTTGATTTAACATATGACCAAATTAGTTCTGTTGCCGAATCTGTTGCATCATGGCTATCCGAAAGCGGATATTCATCAGTAGATGGCGTATTTTGTAACGCTTTAGGTAAAGCTGATAATAACTCTACTGATATATCAATGTTAATATCACAATTTAATAATTCTTGGCAATAAATAGCGGTTTAAAACAACAAAAAAGAGCCGGATAATTTTATCCGGTTCTTTTAGTATAGCAATGTCAATTCTTTGATTACTGTTTTTAAGTAAATTTAAACAGTTGTTTAAAAATACGTCTGAACTTAAATTTTCTGTGAAGAGTTTGCGGCGGAATTTTATAGGTTTTGATTTGAGATTTTGAAAAAAGTCCTGAATTTAAAATAATCTCTTTATTCATTCTGCCGCGCATACGATTAATTCTCTCATAGCAATCTTTTATATCTTCAATACTGCTCATTTGCAAAACTATTCTGATATATCCGAGTTCCCGTTTATAAATATGTGCAAGAATTTTTTCATCATTAATATTATTTTTCTCAAGCCAATCGTGAATTTCGTCAGACCTTTTAAACGGAATTGTGTAGTCTTTTATCTCTTCATAAGCGTTTTCGTGTAAAACCCGCCAATAGTAGTATGCTTTATCAACGTATGAAACAGCAGAGGCTAAACACATTGTCTGAATTTGAAAAAGATTATCAGTCCAGCCGGCACCTTTTGCTTCAACAAATCTTATATTATTACAGTTCAAAAATTCACGGTTATATATCGCACTCCAAATACTCGGATGAGATGACAAAAATTCCGGATGTTCTTTTATAGTAAAAACATTTTCTTTTATATCCCATTTTGTCTCTCTTAATTCTTTTTTCTTTATAGTATCAAGATTTGTATAAAACGCAGATTTTACGACATCTGAATTATTTTTCACAGCATTATTATACAAATCCTCAAACATGTTTTTATCAATAAAATCGTCCGGCTCAATTATAGAGATGTATTCTCCTTTTGCACTATCCAGCCCGAAATTACAGGCACTGCCATAGCCGCCGTTTACTCTATGATAAACAATAATACGATTGTCTTTTTCAGAGTAATCATCAACAATTTTTGGCGAATTATCCGTACTGCCGTCATCTATGAGCAATACCTCAAAATCTTTAAAAGTTTGAGATAATATACTGTCCAAACACTCACACAAATATTTTTCCACATTATATATCGGAACAATAACGCTAATTTTAGGCATTCTTACCTCTGAAAAAATTTTTGATTTTTTTGAAAATTGATACCTTCTGTTTAAGGCATTTTTCTTTAAATTTTGTCTTGTCTTTTAACAACAATTCAAACAATCCCTTATTTACTTTTGTGAAAAAGTGTTTATCAATTTCTCCGGCATCGTTGAATTTTTTAAAATCAGCATAAAATCTTTCCAAAAATTCATCGCTAAATTGTTCATCCACTCGCTTAAAATTCCACATATACCCGTTCCATTGGTTTATAAGTTTTTCTGAATTTGCATATATTTTAATTTCAGGATGCTCATTCATAAATTCCGTAAGAGTGTCGTACTCTTCGCAAATAGCAAAAACTTTTCCTTTAGATTTAACTGAAGAATTTGCGTTATCTTGTCTGTAATGAACATAAGCTTTATGAGTACAAATAATTTTATCAGCACAACTTATTGTCTTAATCCTAAATGATGTGTCCTGATAACTTGCTCCGGGAGTAGTTAAATAACAGATATTGTTACCTTGAATCAAGCTTCTTTTATATATTGCAGCCCAAGTTGTCGTTTTATTTCTTAGTAAAAACGGGGTTTCTTTTATATTGGTAACTTTTTTATCCGGATATTTTGAGGTTGAATTAACTTTTTTTGTTTTGTTATTCTTAGTCCAATAGAGATAAAAATCAGATATTGCCATATCTGCATCATTCTTATCAGCCAAATTATACAAATCCTCATACATCTCAGGTTCAGTAAAATCATCGGATTCCAATATTCCGATATAATCACCTGATGCAAGCTTTAAGCCCTGATTCATAGAATCGCCGTATCCGCTATTTTGCTTACTTATGACTTTTATTCTATTGTCTTTGTTGATGTATTCTTGAATAATCTCCAATGAAGAATCTGTCGAACCGTCATTTATGCAAATAATTTCGATATCCTTTAACGTTTGGTTTACAAGACTGTCCAAACATTGCGGTAAATATTTTTCTACATTGTATATCGGTACTAAAATCGAAATTTTTGGCATAGTTATCTCCTGTTAAATAATTTTTTTCTTATATCTCTAAATGTGTACTGCCTCAATTCTTTCGGAAGTTTGTTTATATATTCCGAATAATCAGGATACGGATTTTTCATTCTCCACGGTTTTCCCATTTTTCCGGCATAGTGGACAATTATAACATTTTTTATTGAATTTTGAATTTCCTCATCTGAATAAACTTTATTAAGATATGAATACTCTTTGGCAGATTTATAATCAGGTAAATAAAACAAACTCTGCAATACGCAATATTTTAAAGGTAGGGCATACATTTTTTCACAAGTTATATTTAATAAATCCAAATCAAAAAATTTCAGTTTGCTACTATATTTACCGGCATTAGACAGCAATTTTGGGAGCAAATCTTCTTCCCTAAACCTCTGACAATTTATTAACAAAAGCCCTGACCAAAAAATATAATCCTTCTTGTTTTCTTCAAAATACTGATGTCCTATTGCATCAGGAGAATTTTTTTCGGCTCTCACCGCACCAAATTCATAATCATCAATGTTTGTATTATATAATTCCGACAAATCTCCTTTAAATAAAACATCTACATCGGAATATATGACTTTGTCGTATTCCCTTAACACTTCCGGCACTAACAAACGATAATATACAAGTTCGGTCCAAGATTTTTTATTGTGAGGAGCTCCTTTAAAAATTTCCGGATTGATGTAGTGAAATGCAATACTATGACGCGTATTTTCTGCTAATAAAGTTATATTCTTCTGATTTTTTATATCCAAATCCGAATGAAATATTCTTATATCGTATGTCGTATCTTCTTTTGCACAATCTATGAGACTCTTTACGGCAACAGACGCTCCAAGTAATATCCTTTTATCAAAACAAAATACTACCGGTATAACTTTAGACATGTATAAGCTCCTTTTGTTCAGTAACCTTTTTTAAACAATCCAAAACATTTTCTAAATTATGATTTTCAGTAATCGATATACAATTATAAAATTCCTGTTTCGGAATAAATGCTTTTGTAAAATCTTCAAAAAATAACGCAACAGTCGGTTTATTCAATGCACAACTTATGTGCATCAAACCGGTATCGGAAGATATTACCGCATTAGATTTTTTAATTATGTAAGCCGCATCCAGTAACGTAGTCTTATTCGCCAAATCAATAAGATTATCAAATTTATAATTTGCAAGTCTTTTTGAATAGTTTGATACTAAATCACCGCTTCCTAACAATACAAACTTCTTCTCCTTGCAGCTTGATATAATATCTGTTATTAATTCAACCGGTATTTCCTTAGATAATCGTGTACTTGCCGGAATTATAACTGTATAATCTTCCAACCCGTCTATTATTGAAATTTTTTTATCAGGCAGCTCTAAAACATTCGGAACATCCGCAAGTCTTTCTCTTGTGATACCGGACAGTAATTGCAATGCTTCTTCTTGAGCCGTCTCGGCATCAAGGATTACAGGATATTTAGAATTTCTGAAATTTGAGAAAAACTTTTGTTTTCCGCAAAGTACATACCTTGAACCCAAAAGTCTGGAAATAACTACAGGTCTGTCTGTCCCGTATATCGGAAATGAAGCATACACATGTTTATACGGAAAATTATGTACAAACCTTAATGTCGGTATAAAACCGCGGTCTTTATTAAACCGGTCCCAAACAACTACATCATCAACACCTTTTAAATACTTTGCTATTTCCGCCATATAAGGTGCAACAACCATTATAACATTTGCATCATCATAAATTCTTTTTATATTTTGTACAAGAGAATTTGTCAGTATACTATCACCGATAAATTGAGTATTGATAATAACAAAATTCTTTTTATCTGCCATTTATCAACCTCTTTAAATTTTCTTCGGATGTTTTGTATAAATTATCTACATATACTTTTAAGTTATCCTGCAGTATTTTATAGTCTTCTAAACTCATGTTAATCCCTCTTTCCATAGCATTAACAAATTCCTTATCAGATTTATAAAGTATGGAATTTGAATTATCAAAACCGTTCAGCGGAGCAAAACTTTCAACAATAATACATGGCTTCAAAAATCCGTAAACAAGTTGGAAATTACCGCTGGTACCGGTTGTATTGTAGCGTTTGTGCTGCTTTTCATTGTATGAAGTCAACATAAAATCAGCTTTTTCAATTTCTTCATACATTTTATCAAACGGCAATCTTCCTGTTATATTAAAGTACGGTCTCAAATCCTTCGGCAAGCCTCTAAGATTACCTTTACCCACAACGGTAACTTTAAAATTGCGATAGCCCTTTTCATGCAACACTTTTACCGCATTTATTATCAGTTCGTTATTTTTCTTTTTACCCTGAATTGCACCGATTGTAATAAAATTAATTATATCAGTATTTTTAGGAGTGATATTAACATTGCCAAAATAGTGAGGATTTACAACTGTTGCCTTTGCACCTTTATAATTTAATTGCCTTAAGGTAATAATATCTTCTCTCCATAATCCGGCATCAACTGCAGGTTTTACTTCGTGTTCAACAAGGAACAATTTTGACTTATCCAAACTTTTATCAAAACTGTCATATGCCTCATCATAATGCACACAATCACAGATTTTTCCGGCAGTGGTAACCAATACACCCTTTATCTTGTGCAAATCCGCATTCTTGAAAAAGTTTTTTGTCTGAGTTCTTGTAAGTTTGTTATAACTAATATTCTCATCGGAAAATCTTGTAAATAAACCTTCTTTATACCTTGCCGGATTTAACAAAACAGAAACGTGATATCCCATATCCAGTAAATATTTTGCATACCCCGGAACAACTTCAGAATGAGATTTGCTGCACGGTTCCCACACGAAAAAAGTATTATCTTTTATCACAGGTATTTTTAAGGTTTTCTTTAAAATAGGAATTAAACCTAATAAATAATAAGTTTCTATATTTTCAAATTCTTTCACTTTTATAAAAGGAATTTTCCATATATAGCTAATCGACTTTGTCAGGGTACGTTCTTTTTTTGAAAGTTCAATACCGTTTTCGTCAAAAAATTGGATTATAGATTTTTTCGCATTATAAGAATCCTGCTGTTTCTTTTTTGTTTGAGTTGATTTTACAATTGATTTGGAATTAACCATATAGTAATAGTGAATATTCGGAACAGTAACCATTGAATGAGCTTGTTTCAAGATTTGCGGAGTCCACAATACATCTTCAAAAAATACACCCTCAGTAAACAGTAAATTTTTTACAATTTCCGAGCGATAAATTTTGTTCCAAACGTAACAGCACTTTGGAATATTACAGATTGATAATTTATCTTTTAATTCTGTATAAATTTTTTCTTCCAAATATTGAACTCTGTATTTCTGATTGTTAGGTCTTTTTCTTGTAATAGTAGCACAAGCAATATCACAGTTGTTTCGTGTTACGGCATCATATAATTTTTCATAAAAATCTAAATCTATATAATCGTCAGAATCCACAAACCCGATAAAATCACCGGAAGCAACCTGAATTCCGCTATTTCTGGCAGCACTCAATCCGCCGTTTTCTCGGGTTACAACTTTTACACGCGTATCTTTTTTTTCATACTCAGCTAAAATATCAGCACTTGAGTCAGTCGAACCATCGTTTACACAAACAATTTCAATATCTTTTAATGTTTGATTTATGATACTGTCTAAACACTTTCTCAAATAACTTTCTGTATTATAAACCGGTACTATAATAGATACTTTTGGCATTCTCACTCCTTAACTTATTCCCTAAGCTATAATACCATAAATATTCAGGATTTTAACTATGTAAAGAAAGTTTTCAGAATTATTTTAATAATTTATCCGCATGGCTACTGTTTAATCTCAACCCACACACCGCGTTCATTAAGCCCTTTAAGGGTATTCCTTTCTATTTTTATTGATTTGTATTGAATTTCAGAAACATTTTTCCCTTCAAAATCTAATACACCATACATTCTATTTCTTTTTACAAGTATATATTCACCCAATTTTTTAATTTTGTCATATGTAGGATTTAGGATTATATTTCCGTTTTTATCTGCCAAACCATATTTCCCGTACCGTTTTAGAATGAATGTATCGTATGCAGGTTTTATTTTTTCACAATCATTTTTTACAAGCTGATTGTTATCAATATCCAATAATCCCCAATATCCGTTTAATTTTGTAAGAAAAATTTCGTGTCCGACCTCTTCAAAATCTTGATATTTAATAGGTACAATAGTTTTTTCTGACAAATCTATTATTCCGTATTTTTTATCAAACCTTACAAGTATTCTGTCCGGCTGAAGAATTTCCATTCTGGTATATTTTCTTGTAGTTATCTCTTGTGCTTTGTCATCCAGTATCTGATATCCCTTATTTCTGTTTACTAAAAAATAATGACTGCCGTTATAGATAACATGTTTTACACTTTTGCAATTTTCGACCAGCACAGAGCCGTCTGAATTATAAATCGTACTGTTCGTAAAAATTCTTTTTGTTCCGTCTGAATAGTAATTTGTAGTTGTTTCAGTTACTGCATAATGCTTATCACACTCCGGGAATTTAATTTCATCAGTCCTTTGTTCCCTGTTAATAAGATAAACCGGATTAGAAGAAGAACCATTGTGATTTGAAGAATGTGTATGACTGTGATGTGAATGGTTTGAATTTGTACAATTGCCGTGAGCCGCCTTTGCAATAGGGCTGCATAACAAAATTAGTGCCAAACAAATAATAACCTTTTTCATACATATTTCTCCAATCGTCTATAATATTATAACGCTTTTTTATAAATTAAGTTCAATAATTAAAGAAAAACGCAACAAAACTTAGAATTTTTGTGGTAAAATACAGGCATTAAAAGATAGTATAAGGAGATATGATGAAAATTTTTGAAGAGCTTCAAGCCAGAGGTCTTATTGCGCAAGTAACCGATAACGAAGAAATAAGAGATTTAATTAATAACGGCGGTGCAAGATTTTATATAGGATTTGATCCAACGGCTGATTCTCTTCACGTAGGACATTTCATGGCATTATGTCTTATGAAAAGATTACAAATGGCAGGAAACAAACCTGTTGTATTAATCGGCGGCGGAACCGGATATATCGGAGATCCTTCCGGAAGAACCGATATGCGTTCTATGATGACACCGGAAATTATTCAACATAATTGTGATTGTTTTAAAAAACAGATGGAAAGATTTATTACTTTCGGTGATGATGCAGCAATTATGGTTAATAATGCCGATTGGTTATTGAAATTAAATTATATAGAATTGTTGAGAGATGTCGGAGCATGCTTTACCGTAAACAACATGTTGAGAGCAGAATGCTACAAACAAAGAATGGAAAAAGGTCTCAGCTTTTTAGAATTTAACTATATGATAATGCAAGCATATGATTTCTATCATCTGCATCAACATTACGGATGCAATATGCAATTTGGCGGAGATGACCAGTGGAGCAACATGCTTGCCGGAACAGAATTAATTAGAAAGAAAACCGGTGAAGATGCTTATGCTATGACAATTACACTTTTGATGAACAGCGAAGGAAAGAAAATGGGTAAAACTGCTAAAGGTGCAGTATGGCTTGATCCAAACAAAACTTCACCGTTTGAATTTTACCAGTACTGGAGAAATGTTGATGATGCCGATGTTATGAAGTGTATAAGAATGTTAACATTTATCCCTATTGAAGAAATTGACGAAATGGAAAAGTGGGAAGATAACAGAATTAATGAAAAGAAAGAAATTCTTGCATACGAATTAACCTCACTTGTCCACGGCAAAGATGAGGCAGATAAGGCAAAAGCTGCAGCATACGCTCTATTTAGCGGAAACGGAGACAGCTCAAATATGCCGACTACTGAAATTTGCGACGAAGATTTACAAGACGGAGTAATAAGTATAACCAATCTGCTTGTAAAATGCGGCATAACTTCAAGTAAAGGTGAGGCTAAACGTCTAATTCAACAGGGCGGAATAAATGTCAATGATGAAAACGTAAAAGCTATAGATTTAACTTTTACAAAATCTCAACTGCAAGAAGGTTTAAAAATTAAAAAAGGGAAAAAACACTTCCACAAAGCAATTTTTTCGTAGCAGATTTTCCATGGTATAATTAAACTATGTTTACCGGAATCATTGAAGAAATAGGAAAAGTTACTGAATTTGTTAAATTGTCAGATGGGGCAAGAATAAAAGTCAGTTGCTCAAAAGTACTTGAAAACACCAATATTGGTGACAGTATATCCGTAAATGGCTGCTGCCAAACAGTCGTAGAAATTGCAAGCAGCTATTTTATATGCGATTTAAGCAAAGAAACTTTGACTGTTACAAATTTTTCCGGTATAAAAATCGGCACAAATGTTAATCTTGAACGAGCCTTAACACCAACAACACGCCTTGGCGGACATATTGTTCAAGGACATATTGATTGCGTCGGACGGTTTATTTTACACGAAAAATTATCTGATTTTTACAATATGACTTTTGAAGTCCCGAAAGAATTTGTAAAATACATAGTAAAAAAAGGTTCTGTAGCGATTAACGGTGTAAGTTTAACTGTTGCGGACGTAAAAGATAACATTTTTAAAGCCGCTGTAATTCCGCATACGTTTTTAAATACAACTTTATCTCAACTTCGCGGAAACGATACAGTAAACATTGAAACAGATATATTAGGCAGATACGTTGAAAATTTTTTATTATCAAGTGATAATAAAAGCAAAATTGATGAAAAATTTTTAATTGAAAACGGGTTTATGTAGAATGGAAAATTTTAAATTTGACAGAATAGAAGATGCTATTGAAGATTTTAAACAGGGCAAAATGCTCATTGTAGCAGATGATGAAGATAGAGAAAACGAAGGTGATATCATTTGTTCAGGACAAATGGTTACCCCTGAAGTCATAAATTTTATGGCACGTGAAGCAGGGGGACTTGTTTGTTTGGCAATATCACATGAAATAGCGGCAAAATTAGACTTGCCGCAAATGGTAGAACAAAACAGTGAATCTATGAAGACAGCCTTCACGGTAAGTATTGATGCGGATGAAAAATACGGCGTAACTACCGGAATTTCTGCATACGACAGAGCAAAAACAATAGAGGTTGCTTTGGCTCCCGACGCTATTCCGTCAGATTTAAGACGTCCCGGGCATTTGTTTCCTTGTGTAGCAAGAAAAGGCGGGGTATTACAAAGAACAGGACACACTGAAACCGTTGTTGATTTGGCAAGATTGTCAGGACACACTCCTGCCGGAGTTATGTGTGAAATTATGACTAAAGACGGACATATGGCACGAAGGGACTATTTAAGACAATTTGCGGACGAACACGGAATTAAATTTATTTCGGTAGCCGAATTAATTGCGTACAGGCTAAAATCAGAAAAACTTGTTTCCCGTGAAGCGGAAGCTGATTTGCCGACAAAATACGGGCATTTTAAAATATATGGTTATGTAAATAAACTAACCGGAGAAGAACACGTAGCACTTGTAAAAGATGACGGAACAGATAAAATCCCGATGGTAAGAGTTCATAGCGAATGTCTGACCGGAGATATTTTCCACAGTCTTAAATGTGATTGCAATTCACAACTTCACGGAGCTCTCAGGATGATTGATAACTACGGGAAAGGTGCCGTTGTATATATGAGAGGGCATGAAGGCAGAGGTATCGGTATCGTTAACAAAATAAAAGCCTATAAATTACAAGAACAAGGGCAAGATACAATTGAAGCAAATATCTCTCTGGGATTCAAGCCGGATTTAAGGGACTACGGAGTCGGCGCTCAAATTATAAGAGATATCGGATATCAAAAATTTAATCTGATTACAAATAATCCTAAAAAAATCGTCGGTTTGAAGGGTTACGGATTAGAAGTTAATGATATAATAAAAGTTGAATCGGAAGTAACCGAGTATAATAAATATTATCTTGATACTAAAAAAGTGAAAATGCACCATACATTGTAGCTTTTAATGTCGCAGCATTCCCGATTAAGCGGCAATATACAGAGGAAAAATTATGACAACAATAATTGATGCCAGATTACTAACAAGAGAAGATTACGCAGGATTTGAACCTATATATACGGATTTTAAAGAATGTGCAATTGATGAATATAAATTTGAACTTCCGCCGGTAGAGTATAAAGACTTTATTAATGCTTTGGAAAAAGATTTATTAAAATGTATCGTATTATATGAAAACTCCGTACCGGTAGCATTTTTAATATACACAACTTCTATTTCTGAGGCAATTGAGCTAAATATTATTCATTCTTACAAGATGGAAAATATACAGGAACGCAGCAAATATCTTATAAAAGAATTCATGCGTCAAACACAATCGGAAAGATTTGAAAAAGTTGTTTGTTATCCAATGCTTGGAAGCCAAAAGAATTTGATTAACGAGATTGCACTTTTCGGATTTAAATTTATAGGGATTGTTGTCTTGAGATTTATGATGTTTAATACCAGCTCAAGAGATATTCTTGAAATGGAAGAAGTTCCTCCTATTCCGGAAGGCTACAGAGTTGAAGAGTGGAATGACGAGTATTACGGATATGCCGTAGACATAATAAAAGAAGCTTTTGAAAAAAGTGCCGACGCTCTTTTTGATCCAAGATTTAAAACTGATGCCGGCGTAAGAGATATTTTGACAAAAGTTACCCAAAATGTGTACGCCGAATTCTTGCCGCAAGCATCTTCAGTATTGATATACGAAGACGAGCCTGTCGGAATATGTCTTATGAATTTGACAGGCGACAGTATAGGGAATATTCCTTTGTTTGGAATTAAAAAAGCTCATCAGGGCAAAGGTCTTGCAAAACATTTACTTCAAAAATCCATGAGAAAAATGATTGATATGACCGACCGCGGTGAAAGACCTATTACGGAAGTCAATACAACCACGGAAACTAACAATTTCCAAGCATTAAATATGTATAGAAATATCGGATTCAAAGAAGATTACAATTATCCTCAGTCATATTTACCGATAAAAAAATAAACAGGTAATTAAGTTCATACAAAAATTTATTATCTAAACCCGCCGAAAAAATTATAATGAATTTGACAAATTGTAACTTAATAGCAAAAAAAAATTTTTCAGGGATTTTAAAATGGGTATGGATATTTCATTTACGGGTATAAAAAATATAAAAATCAGCAGAGACATAACCCCTCGTGAGGTTAGGTACATATACAACGGCGAACAAAATCGCGGTGTCGCAGACTTTCTCGGGATTAACATAAAATGTGATTTGGTTAATGATACAAACGGAAATCATCTGAGTGAATTTGTCGAGGCATGCCAAAAATCCGGATTTAACATAATTAACAAAGAACAACCTAATCATTTTGAATTAACAACAAACAGGTTTTCTATACAAGAAGATGATTGACATTTAGTAACTCAAACTATAGCCGTTAATGGCACCGATATTACTTTAAACACTCCGAAACATAGATCTTTACTGAAACTTTACAGTTTCATAGCAGATTTAACAAGAAATTTTAATAAACTTTGCAGAGTACCGGAACATGCGAAAAATGTTTCAAAACAAGCAAATCAAATGATTGCAAACACTGCGGAACAATTTATTGATGAGATTATTTAATGATTTATAAATTCCAAGAGACTTTTACAAGTTGTCCGGAACTTGTATTTGTCGGAGGTACTTCATTTTTTAAAGTAGGCTCTTCCTGCATAATATCAGTCTTAAACGGTATATATTGACCTTCCGGTGCAACATTTTTATCTTCTATATCATATTTTGTATTTAGACTTTTTTTATCAGTAACATTTTTGATGTACTCGTCTTTTATTTCATATGTTTGAAATTGAAGCGGCGTAATATTAATATTTTTATTCTTGTCTATTTCAATATTTGGCGGAACAACCTTTATAGGTTGAGTTTTTAGCTTAATCATATTTTCTTTTGGAAAATCAAGTTGAATAACATCTTCTTCATTCTCATCAGGATTTTCCGTTTCAATGTTTTGAGGAGTAAACTGCTCTTCTTCCTGTACTGCCGGTTCCAATTCCTTTGCATATGACGGTTTTAGAGCTTTTTCTTCTTTTACATTAACTTCTGATTTATCTGTATCAGAAACTTCAGCAGATGACCGGTTTTCTGTATTTGAAGATTTTATCTCTTCAGCTTGTTCAACTTTTTCGGTGTCATTTTGTTCTGAAATTTCTTTTACTTCCTCACTAACAACAGTTTCCTCTTTTGCAGATTTAAAATCTTCTTCTGTTACCGGTTTTTCTTCAACAGCACTCTGTTCTTCTGCAACATTTTCTTCTTTTACCTGTTGGGTTACGGATTTTTCTACATCATGAACCGGAGTAAGAGTTACCGGTTTAACAATTTCTGTTGATTCTGAAACAGGTTCTTTTTTCTCTTCTTCTTTCGCTTTTACTTCTTTTGTTTCTTCTGACTTTACTTCAGAGGTTATCGGTTCTGTTTTTGCAACAGGAGCATCCGTTTTAATCTCATATTTAGGTCTTAAAACAAAATTTGTTAAGTTATCAACCTTTTGGGCATCAGAACCTGCGGTAACTGATTGCTCAAATGCAAATGCCGTACCGCCGCAAAACATAGCTATTAAAAGTAATAATATAACCCATCTCATAATCCTTGGTACATTATAAAACTATTTTTTATATTGGGCAAATTGTTACAATAAAGTTTAACTCCTTGTATTACCTGTACCGGAGCGATATCCGCAAAACGAATAAATGAATGGCAAAAGATGTTTTATTTGAATTTTGTCGGCAAACGGAATTTTTGCAAGCACCATAATTGCAACCGCATCATCAAAATTAGCAATCATATCTACAGGTTTAAGTTTTCTTTTTGGCTGAGGAGCTTCCTTATTTTTTCTCAACTGATTAGCTATCCATAATGCCAGATGAGAACCCGTATAAACACCGCCCACAGACGCTGCAATTTTTGTAACGTTATTATTTATAATTCGTTTTTTGGATTTGGAAAACTGTTTCAATATTGTATCGACAAATAATAACGGAGTAGACGTCAATGCAAATTGAAACGCACCTTCAGTCCATTTCTGTTTTTTCTCATTTTTATTTTTTCCGATTGAGCTCAATAATATTCCGCCTATATCCGCACATCCAGCCATTGAAATCATGTGCTGAACTTTATATTCTAAATTGAACGGATTTTTTACACGCTGATGTTTCATCATTCCGCCAAGTACAAGTCCTACACCGGTTATTGAACCTATAAATGCCAGCATATTATCGTTTTGGGGTATTTTTTTTACAGTTTCATTTTGGGCAGAAAAACTAACATTACCATTGGGTAATTTGTCTCGCTTTCGGCTTAAATTGCTATGATAATTTTGTATTAACGGAGTATGTATATCTAGATTATTCATTATCTTTATTTGCTTTGTCAACTAAAAATTATTCTATAATAAAATTTTTAAATTTACTACTTTTTTACATTCAAATTTTAGAATTTAAAAAATTACCGATAATAACTATCTTAGCATAGACTTGAGGGGGATTATTTCGGGACTTAGAACCCTTACAATTTGTATATAGAGATTTTTTGGAGTATAAAAATATGTTTACAGAAAACACATGGTATAGATACCAATATAGTCGTATGGAAATAAAAAATGTGAATAAAGATATTCTGGACTGGTTGGAAGAAATTATAGAAGAAAACAACGGCAGAATAGAAAAAAAAGAATGGAAAAGTAAATATAACAGTTATGTCGTATATGATTATGAACCGTTTTGCACAGACGGGTTTGAGATAAATCTCACTATAAGCTCGTATGATGAAATGTATTTATATTTTATAAAATATTTATATGATGAAAAAGTAAATACCATTGATTACCTTAATGCGTGCATTGCAAGGTAATAAAAAGAGAACCGGTAGGTGTCAACGCACCGCGATGCTTTTTAAGACGATAAGACGATAAGACGTTAAGACGTTAAGTTCTTTACGTTAGTAGGGTGCGTGCCAACGCACCGCGATGCTTTTTTAGTCGTTAGGTCGTTAGGTCGTTAAGTCGTTAAGTTCTTTACATAAGGTAGGTTGGCATTGCTATGCCAACAAAAAGACTTTTTTAGTCGTTAAGACGTT
>ONTD01000154.1 GCA_900320675.1 uncultured bacterium | reverse complement strand
CTTGCCTCAGGATAAAATCGTCTAAAACAGACATAAGGACTCTCTCAATATCCGATTGAGTTTGGTACATATCCTTGCAAATACATTTCTTTTCATAAGTTTCATTTTTGCTTAATTCAAAATCTCGGGAATTTTCATCCGGCAAATTGTAATCCAATAAATTTTCTCTTCCTTCTTCGGATAAGTCTTGAGCATCCTCTAAGGTTTTGGAAACGTCATCTGATTGCACTCCGGCTTTCATAAACGAGATTTCAGATAAATCATCCAAATCTGTATTAGATATGTACAATTTAAAAACTCCGTCCTCAAAGCTGTCCTCAAAATCATTTTCCGGCGATGAATATTCACCGATATCAGAACTCACATTATTTGAATTATCATTATTCTCTGATGCGGAAATTTCCGGCGGATTTTTCTTTATCTCAGGTGGAGAGGCTATCTTTTCTGAAGAGTTACTATCCGTTATTGGCATTGCCGGATCTGCCTCTTTTTCCTCTTTGGAATTTCCTGTCCAATTTTTGAAATCAAAAGATTTTATAATATTGGAAATTAAATCAGACATTAAACCGAAAAGCATATTCTTAATTTCTTCGCTTAACTTATCGAAAAGATTATCATTATTTTGAGCCTCAGTTCTGTCTATCGGCTTAAATTTTCCCTCCTCATCAACATAATTCTTGAAAAATTCTTCATTATTTTTTGCATTATCAGAATGTGCAGCCCTCTCCAAATTATTTGAAGTAAAATTGTTTGAAATTATTTCCCCTTTTTGAGGAATTAAATTGTCTGAAACTAAAGCTGTTTCTTTCAAAGGTTTCTCTTTATCTGTATTAGGGCGTTTAAAATAATCCTGTAATAATGTAATTAAAATATCCTTAATTAAATTAGCATCCAAACCGTTCTCTTGAGAAGGGGTGTAAGAATTTTTTGAATGTAAGTTTTCCTTTGATGCTTCTGAATCAGAATTTTTGAACTCGGGTTCTCGTTGATGCCCAATACCTTCAGGCTCCTTTTTATCAGAATTATTTAATTCATTCTTTTCTTCATTTGGACGTGCAGCAGAAGTGATTTTTATCGGAATTTCTAATTTATCTCTGTAAAGTTGAACCAGACTAGCCAAATCGTACAAATTCTGCAATATCTCAGTACTCGGTCTTGAAATATCTTTATTTAGCGTCATCAATATCTCATTCCATGTAAAATTTTCCGTACAATAAACATCTTCAGGTAAAATTATTTTTCCGGAATGCTTATCCAGATAATCATTTACCATATCCACGTTCCAGTAAGTTTTATCAGGATTTCGCCTACTTTGAATATCCTGCTCGTTTTTTTCAAAAAGAGAAGCTATCTCCTCTAAAACACTATTTTTGCTATTCCCTTGTTTTTCATTTTTCATAGTTCAAATCCTCATAAAATTTCACAAAAAATACACCAACCATAAGGTCGGTGCATAAATTTATTTTTAATATTTTTTAAGTTAACTTTTTATTTAACACCCGTATAATAGGAGTAGAATTTTGTTTTAGGATACATTTTAAGAGAAACATTCAAATATGCAATAATACCGTCTAACTTCTTTGTATATTTAAAATCAGGATACTTTTTTTTGAAATCCTCAAGACTTTTTAAAAAATCTTGCACTTCATCTTTTGATACTGAAAATAACCCCGGATAAGCATCTATAGAATTGTCATACGGCATCAGGGCATATAAATACGCTTTCCAGTCTGACGGCAGATATGCGCCGAATTTTTCATACATATATGAATAGCTTATGTCTATACCAAATACCCATTCACTGTAATATACATTCAGTCCGTACTTATAATAACTTCTGGATAAAAGCCTTGCCATATTAATCATGTAAGCCTGATCTTTTTCCCTCGGATAATTTATTAAATGCTTTGTATTATAGGAAAAATCAACAAGATGAGTGTCTATAAACTCATCATAGAATTCCAAAAAATTCATAAAATCTTCAACAGCCATATCGCAGTCGTTATAAAATTTGACAGAAACAATATCCTCCCAGCCATATTTACCGTATTTTTTTCTGAAATCTTCCGCAATTTTATTTATTGCATCCATGTCATTCAAATCGTACTTTGAAAAATCCATAGGCACGACAGGCTTACAAACTAAATCATCTTTCTTTGATTGTTTTTCATTATCAACAATCACATTACTTATATACCTTTGGTGCTGGACAATTCTGTCCTGTCTTTGCTTTTGCAAGGCAACCTGAGTCATTCTCGAAAAATATCCGAGGGAAAATATTAAAATAAATATTAAACAAAAAATTATATGTTTTTTCATAATACCTCCGTTTTCGCAAATAATACAACACTTAAATGTCATTGTCAATAAACGTAAAACAAGTCTATAAACTACATTCGTCTAAAAGTCGTTAAATGCTTAAACAGAGCATACCTTAATGCATCCATGCAATCATCATTTACTTTTAGCGGGGTATCCGCATCTTCGCTATTATAACCGTTCTCGCCGGCTGAACGGTACCTGTACGTTTCAAATTCGTTTAGGGTAGATTTACATTTTTCACTCACCAAAAGTTTATCGTAATTTATCAATTCTCTGACAAGTGCAATACTGTCTTCAACCTTTGGTTTTTCTTCATATATAACAAGGTTTGTCGCCGTTCTTAATTTGTCATTCTGTTCCGGTCTTGCATTATCACAGTTTGCAAAACTAAAAAATCTGCCATACTCGGTTTGTTTGGAGTCAATCCATTCTACAATTTTATCAGCTTCAATTTTTGATGAATACAATTCATCTATTATGTAATACACACCTTCTCTATCCACACCCATAAGCAGACACGCAGTCGGATGGTTCCATCCCCAGTCGATGCCCATAAAATATTCAATTATATCGTTATTTGTGATTTTTTCACAAATTTGATTTTGGGACAAAACGTGCTTAGAAACACTAAAAGTGTCATAAACAAGACCGTCAGCCACAATCCACAACCCGTCAATCTTCCTTGCCTTAAAGGCGCCTTGATATAATTTTTCTTGATTGTCAATAAAAGTCTTAGATAAATTAGCATTATCCTTCATAGTAAAATGCCAATAATCAAAGACTGACTTCACTACCTCATCTCCCGCAAGATAAGGCTTTATTTTTTCCTGATATAACCAATGATTAGAACTTTCAGGATTACTGTCGGCAAAAGCTTTTGCATACTCAGGGGTAAGTCTGCTTAAAGCCATATTATAAAAATTGTAATGATGTTGCGGCAATTCATTTGCATACCAAAAATCCCAAGTGCCGCCCTGAATAGAAGAAGCACTGTCAGATTCACCACCGCCTACAACAAGACAAGTATATAACTTTCCCCAAAGATAAATATCCAATTCCCCGCTTGCGCTGTTGTATTTCACATTTCCGCCAAGATAATTTTCTATAAAGGGCTTTAACTCTATCAATACATTGTTTCTCACCGTATTTTTTGAATATCCCGAAAAAACTTTTAAATATTCATTGCCGATAAAATCGAAAATTTGCGGAATTTTTTGGATAATATTCAGAGTTTTACCGCTTCTGACAGCTCCGTCAAGCAAAGTCAGCAGAGGGAAATCTTCGGGCGGCTTACTTAAGAATTTACGGGCTTTATCACTATATCTACTATTTTCCCACTTTATCGGCATTTATATTTTCCTCATAATATATCACTGCACTTCCATATATATATTCTCTAAATCAAATACAGGGTATTCATCTCTGTTTAGGTTGAGTGCATTAAGCCAACCCGTATCACTACTTTTTCGAATATTTATTCCGATAACACCCTCAACGCCTGAGGCTGCATATGTCGGCACTAAAAAGATTTCCGAATATATATTTGCCCCTAATCCGAATATTTTTTCTCCCACAAAATTTACAATTTCTCTTTTTACATTGGAGAAAACATTATTCATATAAGAACCTGTTTTGAGTTTTAAAACAACTTTAATCTGCACCGAAACCGCTTTTGCTTTTTGAAATTTTACATCCCAAAAATGACCTTGACCGTAAGGAACGGAAACAGTCGTATCTCCAAGATAATTAATACCTAAAATCGTATTCGCTAATATCGCAGCCCCAAATTCCTCATCACTGACTTTAGGATTAGCGATAATCAAAATACTGCCGGCGGGGATAGACACATCCGTATTCGAATCATATATGGAAACAAAATCAATGCCGCCTGTAAGCTCGGATAAATTAGTTAATACAGAATTACGAGTACATTTAACCTTCATATTTGAAATATCTTCAAATCTCTTTCTAAATTCACTGTCAGATTCCCTCACTCGACCGATTTTTATGTTACATAAAGAATGATTATCAACTCCTATAACACCTTCAGGAGCTTCTGTTATTTTAAATTCCGTATCTGATAAAATTTTTACGGGCATATTTAAATAACTAACAAATTCAACCGTACTAACTCCGGAGTTTCCGAAAGTGAACTCTGAAACATTTGAAAATCTGTGCGGTTCTGATTTTGAATTAATTTCCAATATCATTTCATTCGGTAAAACCGTCGTTCCTTCAATACCGCGGACATTTATTGAAAAAGAACTTGGAGCTTCCTCAATTCTTTTAAGTCCGACACGCTCAAACAGAGCATCCTGATAAATCGAATCGGCAGTCTTTGGATCAAACTGTTTTATCAAAGAAGCAACTTGAGATTCCACATCCGACTCCATAAGAGATATTGAAGTTATTATATTTGAAATGACGTTCTCCGGTGAAATATTAAAATTTTCCCCGAGGAATTTCCTTGCAAATTCTGTTTTTGAATTCAAAATTTCTTCTAATGTCTGCATAGACACACCTGATTTATCTACATACATTTTTTTCTCCTTCCGTTTAAAACAAATCTGATATAATTTAAAAAACGCATAAAATATGTGTTATAATAATAGTATGATTAAAAAGCTATTACTTATAACATTTTTAATTTTTTCTGTTGCCGCTCCGGCTCCTGCAAACAACAATAACTCTTCTGATTACATTCTTTCAGTCGTCAGAATGGTAAATCCGGATAAAGATTTCAATAACGTCAAAAGGATAGTCGTATACGACAGCCACGAAGCTGTTATGAAAGATTTTAGTTATATGTGGATGAAATATCCAAATGCCAAAGAAATTTACGCGGTAAAATTTCCGTTTATATTCAAATATAACGACTACAAAACCTACTTAGAAAACTGTGGTCCGGGCGAAACCGGATTTTGCAAAAATGCACAAACCGGATTTCTGGTAAAAGGAAATTTCATATACAAACACGATATTGCAGATAAATTAACCGGATATCCTGATTTTGAATTTGTTACGTCGGCATTTAAAATGTATGATACCAGTTGTACAACTGAATTTGATACCAAATACAACCACCAAAACCGGCAAAATAACAGAATCCCCATTGCAGACGTAAGTACAGAATACGGATACACATATCTCTATATATATACAAATAAAGTTAACAAATGGGGACTGCCTGAAAAGTACAAAGCTGCCGCGTATATAAATAATTGGCCTTATATATTTGAATATAAAGATATTAATACCTGTTTTAAAACATCCCGCGGAAAACTGCCGGAATATCATCCTAATGCTGACAGAATCTACATTATTGATAACCAAATATAACCGGTTTACAAATCCGCACTTAAACGATTTAGTACAAAACTCCGTCCGCCAAGGCTGTTTGTTGTATACCCTTCATAGTAATAGCAACTGAATTCAATATCTAATTTTAGATTATAAGCATTTACAACAGACGGATTTAATTGTGCTATCAAACAATTTTCAAAAACATCTTTACCCACTCTGAGTGCAACCAAAGATTTACTTGACAGCACCCTTGCGAGCTTTTGTATAATTGTATTTGATTTAACCAAATCTCCGCTCTCGTTATTTACATTACCTTCAAATTTTATCAATACTCTATTGGTATTGTCATTAGGGTGTAACTTTGATATATCTTCAAGCGAAATATTATGAATAAACGATTCTCCCGAAAAACTGAAATTACATTTTTTCACAACATCAATCGGAATTTCTTCCCCATAATTTTTATAGATATTGTTTAACTTATTTTCATTTCTTACCGCCTCAAGCCCGTCAGAAAGCCCTTGCACAAATGATTGCATATTTAAACCGCTTCGGTTTTTTATAGCAGTTTTCATTTCCGCTAAGCCGCTATACCCCATCTGCAAACATTTCATATTAAGAACAGGTGCATATTTATTGAAAAACAAATCCAACATTTTTTCATCACTTATTTTTTCCCCTCGGATTATATCTGACAAAGTTTGTACGACATAATCCTGAACAAACCCGACAGGAGTACTAAGAGCAAAATTTTTAGCAAATTCTGCCGGACTAAAGTTCGTCAACTCCAGCTTAGCATCACTGATTGCATTCTTTATATTATTTTTTACTGAAGATACAAAATTTCCGTCCAGTTTATTTTTTACTGAATTATTCGATTGCAAATAAATTGCCGCCATAGCTTTTTCACTCATATTTTTTATTCTCCTTATTAATTAGCCAAATCCTTCATCGCCTTGAGGTACGCCGTTCTGATATCTTCAAAATTTTGCACAGCATTGTCTTGTTTATCCCGCATATCCGTGATATTTTTTGCGACAAAAATTGTATATGTAGGGTTATAAAACCCACGCATTGCCAAATCATTAAGCATATCTTTTTGCAGCTCCCTGCTTTGCATACAGGCAATATGAAACTCTTCGTGTTCTTTCTCCCACTGAGTAAGAACCGAAGATGTTACACCTATTTTAACGGCAAATCTTTCAAATGTAGGTAGTGGATTAGGTTTTTCAACGGTCTTTATTTTTTCACCGTTTTTGTCGGTAGTAACTTCGTATTTTTCAGAAGTATGAGGGACATTAAAAAAATCTACAATATCTTTGCAGTATTCTTTCCTGTATTTAAAAATTTTTGCCATAAATATTTACCGTAATCCTAAATTTTATAAACCTTAGTTTTAACCTTGCCTATAACTTCCTCTTGATTATTAAAGTTTTTTCTCAACTGTAAGAAAACAGGATTTCCTTCGGAATCAACTTCTTCAGTACGTTTGAAATCGCCGTAAAAGTAATTCTGGTTTGATTTTGAACCTTGCCTTATATTATTTAATTTTCTTCTTACTTTATCGTAAGCACTTTCAGCTTCCGCTCCCGAAAGTATTTTTGCCTGCGCCATACCTTTTATAAGACGATAGTCCAAAAAGCGGTACACTCCGCACTCGGGACAAACTCCGAACTCTATTCGTCTGTAAAAATCTTCCTTATTTGCAAGCACAAAACGATGCCCGCCGAAAAATCGGCGGTTACAACACATTAGCATAAAACCTCCCTTCCCGTATAAGTAAAACTTCAAACCTAAAAGCTGCATCTGGACTTATATTAGGCCTACCGTTTTACCGGGCTATTATTATTATAACTCTTTTTGGAAAAATTTCACTACTTTTTCAAGCAATAATTACATTTCAGAATGTAATGTTTTGTAACGATAGGCTAAATTCAAGAAAATCGCATGTTTTTACCTCAAAATTTGAAAATTTTTATGTAAATTTATAAAAAAACTTGACAAAAAATGCACAAATTTCAACACAAATTTTTCTAAAAATACATTTTTGATGTAACTTTTTTGCCTTTTTTAACAAAATATAATAACAATAGAAATACGGATTGAGAATAGAGGAAAACAAATGAAAAATTTAAACTTGTTTATTTCCGATGCCAAAGAGTTTATGGCAAACGAAACGAACTCTTTATTGATATGGATAATTATAATAAACGTTGTGGTATGCCTGTGGATTCACCATGAAATCAATAATGTAAAACTTATTATGCAATCAAATAACTCTAAACTTATTGAACAAATAGAAAAAGTGGATAAGAAAGTGGATTTTCGCTATTTTAATACCACAACAAGCCTTGAAGAAATCCATCATGTCAAAATTGACACCAGAACCGGAGAATTAAAAAAATAATTAATCTCCGTACAACAAGTAATCAGCCGAAACTTTAAAATTCTGCTTTATACTGTTTAAAACATTAATATCTACTTTTCTTGAACCGGTTACGAGTTGGATATAGTGTTTTTCCGTGATATTAAGTAGTTTAGCCATTTCTCTGTCTAAAAAATTGTGTTTTGCCTGAATTGCAGCCAATCTTTTCCCAAACCTTTCAAACTTTTCTAAAATAGTCGCATCATATTGTCTTGCAAAAGAATTAGACTCAATATCGTAAAACATAGGACCTTTACCCGTATACAACCACAAAGCATTTATATTACAAACTAAAACTAATGCTTCAATTAGTCTTGCGGAAGGTTTTTGTTCTCCGGTTTCATATCGCAAATACGTTGGCTGAGGTATATTAAGTTTTTTTGCAAACGCATAACCGCTCAACCCATAAGCGTTTCTGACCTCAATTAACCTTTTTAGAAAATTTTTATTCATATTGGTATTGTATTTTATTCGTTTTGGTATATATTATAAATATAAAAAAGCGGATAAAACAGTTCCTATCTTACTGCCCTTAACAGTAATATAGACTAAAATGAAGAAACATACAAGTAAAAATTAAAAAAATACAATAACCGGATTACAAATACACACACATATCATACATTTATTTGGGAAGGAGGATAAATGAGCTTAAATCGTGTCTTATCTCAACGAGAAGATGAAGTAGTCAGATTAAAAAAGGAAGGTCTTTTGGATAAGGAAATAGCACTAAAACTGAACATAAGTTATTGGACTGTCCGCAGCTACATCGCAAGGGCAAAAATTAAACTGGATTGCGTTAACACATTTCATATGCTTTCAAAATATCCGGAACAAACAAAAT
>ONTD01000061.1 GCA_900320675.1 uncultured bacterium | reverse complement strand
TTTTATTAAATTTTGTAATGACATAATACTTGAAAGTTAAAGTATTCTTAAAAAATACCGTTTACGATAATACAAGTCAAGCAATGGAGTTCCGCTCGTGTCTATAGAAAAAATATACAGATCTAATATATCTTGCACGTCATCCTATATTGATTCCGAAGAAAAAGCAATAATGGCAAAACTTTTGGCATACGGAATAACCCCCACCGGAAACAAATCAATCGACAGAGCAAAACTCCATGAAATAGAGTTAAAAGAAGCAAAACAAAACAACTATGTAACAGGAAGTTTTTTAACGGTATCATCCGCAGAAGAAGAAAAATTAGTTGAAAACAAAATATACAACCGGTTCAACAATCAAATACCCGAATTTGAGCAATATCAGGATGAAAGCATTGGAGCACAAGCTCTTGGGGAACAAATTATCCTTACCTTAAAGTTACAAAATAAATTTAAAAAAAATATCTGAAATTTTTTCGAGAAAAGCCTTAAAAGATTTACAATACATTTTGTAAATTTTTTTTATAATTACTGGCAATTTTTTTTATGTCATGTTTTTATATTAACAAACAAGAAAATACAGGATTTACATCCACAATAAAAAGGCGGGAAAATGACGGGAACTATGATTAGCGAAACAGTAAAATCAAGCGAAAAGAAAACTCAAAAATTTTACGGCAGTCAAAATATTATATACATAAAAGACCGTCTGCACAAACTATTTAAGGATGAAATTAATTCTCCTAATTCAATATTTATTAAAGTAAATGATGATGTTATAAATAAAATTGCTTCGTTTATCTCAGGAGAAACAAAAAGGTCATGCTCTGTCGGAATTGCGGGAGAAACCGCAAGCGGGAAATCAACAGTTGCATATGACGTAATAAATAAGATTCAAGATTTCGCTCAAAGCAGAAATTTATCTAATATAATTACGAGAATTAACATAGATGATTACTACTATGACAGATCAGAAATGGTGAAAGAAGCAGGAAGTTTTGCAGAGTTTGCAAAACATTACGATTTGGATATACCGGAGGCTCTGGAACTGGAGCTTATGAAAGAACACATGTCCAGACTTCTAAAAGGCGAAGAAGTTTATCTTCCGAAATATGATATGTCAGGCACAGCAAAAAGATATGACAATTACACTCTCGTAAAACCGGCAAGCATAATAATATCGGAAGGATTATTCGCATTAACGGACAAAATCAGAGATGCATTTGATTTTAAAATATATGTTGACGTATCCGTTCATGTTCAAAAAGAAAGATTTTACATAAGAGCAGCAGAGCGAGATTTGGGGGATTCAACAGAAGAAGTTTACAAAAACGCTTCAAGAAAAGCTCAAATATATGTTCATCCGACAATGAAAAAAGCTGACATTATCCTTTCCGGTGAAGCAAACAGAGATGACTACAAAAGATTTATCAGCGATTTAATTTCTCTAATCTGTGAAGTAAAAGGAATTGAATAATATTGGTTTCAATTCTTTTAATTTATAACTTTTCATAATCAATAAGTTATGATATAATGATATCAGGATATTTATTGATTAGGGTGAAGTTAAATGAAAAAGATATTAATTGTTGATGATGAACAAGACATTGTTGAGAGTTTAAAATTTGTCTTGGAAGCTAACGATTATACCTGTTATTCTGCTTATAACGGAGAAGACGGGCTGAGACTTGCAAAAGAAATAGTTCCGGATTTAATGATTCTTGACGTAATGATGCCAAAAATTAACGGATATAAAATCAGCAGGTTATTAAAATTTGACGCCAAATACAAAAACATACCGATACTAATGGTTACAGCCAGAAGTCAGGATGAAGATAAACTCATAGGCGAAGAAACCGGCGCTGATGAATATATTACCAAACCGTTTGAAATAGACGAATTAGTTAACAAAGTTAACAGATATCTAAAGAAAGATTAGTATAATAAATGGAAACAGTTACAAACAAAACACTGGAAAAGCTAAAATATGACCTGGTACGCTCCGGACTTGTTCCGTATGAAACAATCGAACAAGCAGAGGAGTTGGCTCAGGCTCAAAACATAAATATCGGACAAGTATTAATAAATTCCGGAGTGATTACAGAAGATGCCATTATAAAGTTTTTGGAAACAAAACTACATATTCCGTCTGTCAATCTTGAAGATTACACTTTGGATAAAAATTGTTTAAAATATGTTAGCTTCTCCGATGCAAGAAAATATAAAATTATTCCTTTGTTTAAAATAGAAGATACGCTGACGGTTGCAATGGCAGATCCTTTAGATTTATTTGCTATTGATAAAATAGTTGAGACGGCAGAATGCTCTATAGAACCTGTTATTGCAACAGAAACAAGCATTATAAAGAAAATTGATGAGTATTATAAAACAGACATAACTGTTGGAGAAATATTCACTTCAGAAGAGATTGAAGGATTTGATTGGAGAAATGAACTTCATAACGAAGATTTGAGCGACAATCACATGCAAAAAATTGTACGAGCTATTTTAAAACAAGCAATCATAGAACACGTACACGAAGTAAGTTTTCAAAAGGCAGACGACGGATTAGGGGTTAATTTTAAAAAAAACGGAGAGATATTAAGTAAAGGAGAAATTCCGAATGTTCTTACCGCATCTTTTGTCTCAAAATTAAAAACATTAGCGGAACTGGATCCTTCAGTTTCAGAAGTACCTCAGCTTGGCAAATTATGTTTTAAGGTAGATGAAATTGCGGTTATTGCAAGTGTATCAACTTTCCCTACAATTATGGGAGAAAGAATATTTTTAAAGATATACATGCCGCCTAAAAAACTTTCAGACATTATACCTTCCGAAAAACAAATGCAGATTATTAATAATGCAATAAATGAATCAGGAATAATACTGGTATGCGGAGCACCTCTTAGCGGAAAAACTCACGTAATATATTCCCTTTTACTTGAAATGGCATCCCGAAATAATAATAAAAACATAATGACTTTGGAAAGCCTTGCAAAATATAATCTTGAAGGAGTTAATCAGTGTGAATTGAATGAAAACGTAAACTTCAACATGGATAAAGCCTCAAGGTTTATTGAATTTCAGTCGCCGGATGTTATATATCTTGAGGGAGTAAAAACAAAGGAAATTTTCGACTATTTTGCCAATTTGGTTTACGACGACAAAATTATTTTAATGGAATTTTTGGCAAATAACATGGAAGAATTAAGAAACAAAATGGCATTTTCGGATTTTGAAACACTGAAATCACTTATCAGCTGCATGATATTTATTCACTCACAAGACAGTATAGAAGTGTTTGATAAAAAAGACTTGCTAAAATATTTGACATAAAGTTTTGTAAATTTTTAACCCCTATATGTAAACTATTTATATTTACAAGATTTACTTAATTGTGTCGATTATGAAAGGTGAACTATGAAAAATTTATTTAAATATATATTTACAACTCGACCTAAAACATTGGGAGATGGCTTAAACAGAGTAAAAAACCACTTTAATGCAGTCGGAAACGATATTATAGGAGTTCCGGGGCGGAGAATATATGAAACACCGTGCGGGAACAAAGTACACATAATTTCCGGTAAAAATAAGCTTAAAATCACAAAAATTTTGGATGACTTAGTTGCTAAAACTGACTATAAATCATATATCGGAAAATGCGCAGTAATTATCAGAGCATACAATAATAAGGTAGGAATACACAATAAAGTTGTAGTATTAGACAGAAGTAAAATAACCAAAACTTTTTCAAAGATAAAACCTGACGGGGAACATCAGTTTCCTGCCCTTAAAATGATATATGACCATGTGGAAGATGGCATCCCTAAACATTTTATGACTCAGGTTCGCACACATAAATCGTACCGGACTAAAACAATTCCGTATGCAAAAGCAGTCGCTATGGGAATGAAGGTTTAGTATTTTTCTTTTTATGATATGATATTTTCATAAAAAGAGAAATTTAGATGATATCATTTTTAGGAAAGTGCACACAAAATTTATTAAAATGCTTGAAATACCTGTTTACCGGACAGCTTAAATTTTCTTCCGTCATGGAACAGGCAGTTTCTTTAAGCTACGATTCACTACCGATATCTTTAATTATAGTTTTTATAGCGGCATCGGTTATCACAATTCAGGTAGCAAAACAATTTTTAATGTCGGGTGCTGAAGCATATATTGGCGGGACAATAACAATAGTATTAATACGAGAAATTGCTCCAGGATTTGTTGCGTTAGCAGTCGGAGCAAGGGCTGGGACGGCAATATCCGCAGAAATTGCTAATATGCAAGTTACAGAACAGGTTGATGCGATAAAAACATTAAAAGTTGATCCTGTCGGATACTATTTTACACCA
>ONTD01000177.1 GCA_900320675.1 uncultured bacterium | reverse complement strand
GAATGGGATGGTTCATCATACACATCAAATCTTTCAAAAGTTCCTCAAGGTGTCGGGTTGCACATATACGGGAATAACAATAACATTACACAGGCTTCGGATATTTTAACAGCCGGAGAAGGAGCTATTGGCGTTAGAATCGACGGAATAGGAGATACATACACGCTTCAAAACGGTAGCCGTATTATTACAAACGGAAAAGAAAACTTAGGGATAGCCGCAACATGGGGGCAAAACCATAAGATAAACGTTGAACAAGGTTCTTTAGTTCAAGCTACCGGTAAAGACGGTATAGCTGCAAGTTTTGACTTTGGGGCAAATATGTTTGGTACATATGCTACTTCAATTGGTTCATATATCCATTACGATTTCGAAGTAGAACAGAATATCAAACCTGTAGAGGGAACAAGAGATGCACTTGTCGATGAGTTTAATGTATCAGGTACATTAGAAGGCAAAAAAGCCGCAATTTATATTTCAGACAATGCACACGTGAAAAATATAAATATTCTTGAAGGAGCCCAAATAAAGGGAGATATTATTTCCGAATGGAATTCTGTATCATCAGCGTATAAATCAAAAGTCCAAAGAGAAGGTACCAAACAATGGGATGATGTTAATCCTTCGGATAAGTCGCAGATTTATTTTACAAACTTAAATATTGATAAAGATTTTTCAGGAACAATTGACGGAAAAATTGATGGAGATAACGAAGTATACAATACCTTAAGATTAAACAATGCAGGAAAACCAACAATAAAAGGGGAGGAAATTAATGTATACGAAATAAATAATATCGGTGATATAACAGTAAATGATGTTACGATTAATACACAAAGCGGAACAATTTTCGGAAATGGTAATATCAAAGTAAATACGGAATTAGAGCTGGGTAAAGGTATCAGTAATATTGAAAATAATATTAAATTATCAGATGGAGCAGTATTTTCAACAATAAATGACGAAACTATTGATATCAATATAAATTCTATTGAGTCAAATAACGGAAAAATTTCCTTCGATATGGGCGACACATATGTATTAAAAACTAATTCAAATAACAATAAGGCTGCTATCGAGCAAGTCAAAGTTGATGAATATACAGCTAAGGAACTAAAAGACAAAAGCTCTGTTGAATTATTTAAAACAGATGCAAATACCCAACCTCTTGATTTAGGAAAATCTAAAGCAAATATTTATTATGGCGGCAATCGCTACACACTGACACAGAATCCGGACAAAAAAGATTTTCTTGATATAAGAAAAACCGCTTCCAATATGGAACTAAAAGATGCGGCTGAAGATAAAACCGCCGCTAATTATATCGTCATAGAGGACAAACTGACAAAAGATGCCGGAACTGTAAAAGGTGATGTTTTTGAAATCACCGGTAATAATATTGATGTAAACGGCCACAAAGGGCTTGTAATTGATAAGTCTCAAAATAAAAACGGTACAATACTAAAAACAGGCATAAAGGGAGCAGCAGACAGCAACTTAACTGTAAAAAATAACGGTATACTAACTGTTGATGCTGAAAAAAACGATATACAAATCAGTAATAAGGGCGAAACATCAGTTAGTTTAAACAAAGGCTTAGTTAAACTTAATGCCGGCAATAATTCTATTACAATTTCAGGTGATATAAAAGGTTCTGATAACAAATCTGATAAAATTGTATCAGAGGGAAGCTCCGTAAAATTCAGTAATACAAGTAATGTAATGATTTCATCAAAAAGTGTTTCTACTGAAATAGGCGGAACTTCAAAAAATACCGTATGGGATTTATCGTCAGCTCTTATCAATGTGCCTAAGGATTCATATTTAGCATCTGATGGCTCAAATCAGCTTATTTTAAATGGAGGCTTTCTTAATTTACAAAATAACAAAGCATCAGATATTAAATTGTCTAAAATGACAATGAATAAAGATTTTGCAGCAACGATTGATGTTGATTTAAAAGATTTGACAACCGATAGATTTGTATTTAAAAACAGTTCGGATCTTAAAACTAACAGTAACTTATTATATTTATCCGACGTTCAATTGCTAAATACCGAAAAAGCGGCTTTGTCAAATGAAAAATACGTGATACCGTTTGCAAGCAAACAATATCACAACGAAAAATTAATAGGCGGCATCGTTCAAGATATTAAACCGCAAAAGGTATTAACTCCGATTTTCAAATACAATTTTGACTATGAAGAAAATAAAAATATGGCAGGTTTTGTACTGACAAGAGGAAGCTCCTCAGATTACAATAACTACAACCCTGCAATAATGGCAGCTCCGGTAGCAGCACAAATCGGCGG
>ONTD01000059.1 GCA_900320675.1 uncultured bacterium | reverse complement strand
TACAATATTTAACGTCTGTTTAGATTTATAAAATCAGGTACTTTGTTTTTGGCAAGCGCCATCTGCATATATTGTTCTTTTAATTTTCCCCGCTCCTCTTCGTTTGCCTTTTTATATATGTTTATTTCTTTTTCTTTAACATTAGTTTTTGAATATGTTTTCTTCAGCCTTGACGGAAGAGTCAGTCCAAGCGTAATTGCTGCTGCCAATCCTCCGATTACACCGGAGAATTTCCATCCCTTCCCCAAACATGATGCTAAACCATAACCTGTTGCACCTATTAATGCACTTGCTCCAAGTGTACTTAATACCGATAAATTACGCTCAGTTTTACGATTAATCGGATTTCCATACCCATCTTTGCCAAAGTGTTTTGCAGTAAAATTAGGACTCATTATCGAAACAGGTTGAATTGCAGAAATCGCCATGTTACATTACTCCTTTCGGTATATCTATACCTTCTATTTGCTATTATAATAGTACTAAATATTATTTTTTGTTGGTTCGTAAAGAAATATTAATTGTTAATTTTTGGTTAAAAAAAACGGGTTTTGGTTAAATCAGAGTTATAACATAAGTGTAAAGAGAAATAAGTTATTGAAAGGAGTGTTGAATATGAAATTTTTAGTTAGAAAAGCACCGGAGCATTTTATCAGAACAGTTAATGACGAAATTAATTCATTGTTAAACCGACACTTCGACAGCTATTTTCCGGAAGCTGCCTATTGGGAAGATGCAGATAAATTCTCTATGCCGGTAGAAATTACGGATAAGGGCAAAGAATACGAAGTCCTTGCTGAATTACCGGGAGTTAAAAAAGATGATTTAGATATTGATATCGACAAAAATTATCTTACAATTAATGCGGAAAAACAGGAGGAAAATAAAGTTGATGAAAAATCCTATAAAAAATCCGAATTCCGTTATGGTAGCTATTCAAGAACAGTTTATTTCCCTGAGGAAATTAATATTGATAAGACTGAGGCAAAACTGGAACACGGTATATTGAAAATTGAGGCACCTAAAATGTATGAGGATAAAGAATCCCGTAAAAAATTGTCTGTTAAATAATCAGCTTTATAGTATTTATCACAAACGGATTAATGTATTTCATTAATCCGTTTTTTAATTTCCAAAATTTTTATGTTTATAATACAATATATCCCATAGCGAGGATATTGAATGGAAGAATTATTAGAACATATAGGTTTAGCGGAATGGGTTGCTGATGCTATTGCAGACAGCCTTATTATCTTACCGTTTTTATTGGTAATATTTATATTTATTGAGTTATTTGAATATTATTATTCTGATAAAGTTAAAAATTTTGTCAAATATGCTCAGACAAGCGGGCCCGTTATCGGAAGCCTTGTTTCAATTATTCCGCAGTGCGGGTTTTCTGTTATTGCAAGTACTTTATATGTAAGAAAATATATTTCAATGGGTACTCTTATTGCAATTTACCTTGCTACTTCTGATGAAGCTTTACCTGTTTTGATGGCTCATCCTGATAAATATAAATATATTCTGCCGATTATTGCGATAAAATTAATTGTGGCGATTCCTGCAGGATATTTAATTGATAAAATGTTTAAACCTGTATTGCGTGATATTAAAATTCAGGAAAAATCCTCTGACGGTAAAGATATCGCAAAACCAAGTAAAAGAATGATATTTTTTGAATCATTGAAACATACTGCTAATATATTTCTGTTTATTTTAGTTATTACTCTGATTTTAAACTATATTTTTAATGAAGAAAAAATCGTTGATTTTTATCAAAATGGAGTTCTTCTGTATAAATTTATTCAGCCTGTTATTACCGCCGTTATCGGCTTAATTCCAAATTGTGCGGTTTCGCTTGCAATTACGGTATTAATGATTAAAGGAACTATAAGTTTTGGAGCTGCAATGGCAGGCTTGTTATCTAATGCAGGTTTGGGTTTACTCGTTTTACTCCGTGGCGGCAGGTTGCGCAGTAATATCAGAATTGTTGTTCTCTTACTTATGATTAGTATTATCTGCGGGGAACTACTTCAGTTGTTTACCGGCTGGATAAAGTAAGATTAATAACTTTATTTCTATATTTCGGCTCCGCCATCTTTCATCTTCTGTATGACGTTGGCACTTCCTTCTTTGCGGCGTATTATATCCATAACAAATTCAGTGGCTTCATTATCCCTATTCAAGGCTTCTTTGAATGCCGCTAACTGATTGTATTTTAATTTTGAAGTGTCAATACTGTTTTTGGAATTCATATATTTTTTAAATAATTCTTGAGTCTCAAAATCAAACCCGTCTAAGCCTGCTTTCATAGAATAGTACAGGTAAATTTCTCTCATTAAAAGGTAATAGTCCGGTTTAACGTCTGCTGATATTATTAACATCGGTTCTGAAGTTATACCAAAACTTTCTCCTACCAAATGTCTTATGTATAAGGCTTTTAATCCGTATGTTTCACAGATAAATCCTGTATGTTCTTTTATTCTTGAAAGTTCTTTTGTTGCATTTTTTATTTTGTAAACCTTTACGCCGTCGGATTGCACATGTTCAATCAGTGTGTCGCAATCCCCATTGGAAGATTTATTTATTTCTTCCATAGTTTGTTTTACCTGTTCTATTAAGGAGTTTGTCTTTGAATTTAGTGTTAAGGTACCGGCAGAAGAAATTACACTTTTGGCGGCATTTCCGTCATAAGTCGTGCCATTTTGTTTTATTTCGTTCAGGGCATCTTGTCTTTTTTTATTCAATATTTTTTTTCTTATGTCATCTATAAAGCTCATATTTTAATGATATATTTTATTTTCAAAATTGTAACATCTATTTGAATTAGTTTTTAATAATATTTTGAGTTTGTATATAATTCACAAATAAAAACTCCCTGAAAATATTTCATCAGGGAGTTTAAACTTGTTATATATTTAAAAATTAACCGCCGATTTGGCTCATAACTTCTTCTGCAAAGTTATCTTGTCTTTTTTCTAAACCTTCACCAAGCATATATCTTGTGAAAGCGGTAATTGTTAATTTACCTTCAATTAATTGTCCGATAGTAACGTCAGGATTCTTGATGAATGGTTGTTCTAACAAGCATTTACCTGCCATTAATTTATTTACACGTCCTTCAACAATCTTAGCTCTGATTGCTTCAGGTTTCTTCTGCAAGTCTTCTTTACCCATTTCAATTTCTGTTTCGTGGTCGATAACAGATTGAGGAATTTCATTTCTTGAAATGAATTCAGGAGCACTTGATGCAATGTGCAAACATATATCGTTCATTAATTCTGCATCTTTCTTATCAGTTTGGATAAGAACACCGATTTTACCATTGTGAATATAGCTTGCAGTATTACCTTCATAACGAACAAATCTTCTGAAAGTAATTTTTTCACCGATAGATGCAATTTTTTCCTTAATAATATCTGCAACAACTTTACCGCATTTAGGACAAGTTGAATTTAAGAAAGCGTCTACATCACTTGGGTTGCCTTTAGCAACACCTTCAGCCATGCAGCTTGCTAATTCTTTGAATTCATCATTCTTAGCAACAAAGTCAGTTTCACAATTAAGTTCAACCAAAGCTCCGCAGTCATCAAAAATAGCTGATGCTACTAAACCTTCGGCAGCAATTCTGCCCATTTTCTTATCAGCAGAAGCCATACCTTTTTGGCGAAGAACTTCCATTGCTTTTTCCATATCACCGTCAGTTTCAACTAATGCTTTTTTAGCATCCATCATGCCCGCACCGGTTTTATCACGAAGTTCTTTTACCATTTGAGCTGTAATATTCATGTAAATTTTCTCCTTATTATTAAAGTCGTTAAGACATTAAGACGTTAAGTCGTTAAGTTCTTTACCGTATTAATTTCCATTTAAGTTTCTGCTAACCTTGCTCATAACCTGATAAGAACTTATAGTCTTATAGTCCTATAGTCTTACTGTCTTATTTTTATTCTTCTACTTTTGCTTCTTCAGCAGGAGCTTCAACGCCGGCATCTTCCGCTTTGATTTCTTCAATCTTAGCCTTTTGGTTAGCGTTATTTTCTCTCAACTGTTTACCTTCTAAAACTGCATCAGCCAATTTAGAAGTAATTAACTTGATTGAACGAATAGCATCATCATTACCAGGGATAATGTAGTTGATACCATCCGGATCAGCGTTAGTATCAGCCAAGCAAACAACAGGAATACCAAGTTTATTAGCTTCTTGAATAGCGATAAGTTCTTTACCTTGATCGATTACAAAAATCAAATCAGGAAGACCTCTCATATCCTTGATACCGCCTAAAGTTTTGCTTAACTTACCTAATTGTCTGTTCAATTGAGCAATTTCTTTTTTAGGTAATTTTTCAGCATGTCCTGAGTTCATGAATTCTTCTAATTCTTTTAATTTATTAACACGACCTCTGATAGTTTCAAAGTTAGTAAGCATACCGCCTAACCATCTTCTGTTGATGTAATAAGCACCTGCTCTTTTAGCTTCTTCTGCGACAACTTCAGCTGCCTGTTTTTTTGTACCTACGAAAAGGATGTTTTTATTTCTTGCTGCAAATTCTCTAACGATTGCATAAGCTTCATCCAATAAATCAGTGGTTTTACGCAAATCAATAACGTAAATACCGTTTCTTGCACCGTAAATATACGGTTTCATTTTAGGGTTCCATCTTTGTGTTTGGTGTCCGAAATGTACACCTGCTTCTAAAAGTTCAATCATTGATGCTGCTGGCATCGGTTTTCTCCTTATATTTATGTATTGTACTACGGGCTAAAAGGTTCCATCCCTGTGGGGTTTAAAAAGTGTAAATCTTTTTATCTTCGGCATTTTAAGTTTTTACAAAATAAATTAATATCCTGAATAATATACTTTTAAAATCGCTAAGCGACTTTTTTATGCCAATCCCGCGGGACTAGGGCTGAACCTATCGAACACAATCAGCCACATACAAAATACCATGAACATGTTTTTTGTGCAAATGAGACTTTAATTTTTGTTAAGCCTTAGTTTCAAAAACTGTGATTAATAAACTTGACATAATTCTATAATAGTGATATAATAAATATATATATCAGATGTATACTATTTAGTTTTGTAAATAATCTAAGCTAAAAACTAAAGATTTACCCCAAACGTACCGATAAAAAGTACGTGTAGAAAAGCCATGAGGATATGTTCTGAAGTATGAGTAATAAAATTGCGAAACATCTTATAAAAAAGAATAAAAAGTGTTTTGGGCTAAAGAGTTTTTCACTAGCCGCAATCGCCGGTTTGACCTTATTTGGGACTCAGGCAAATGCAGAGGGCAGTGTTAGCCCTGCCGCTGCAGATATTATAACCGCAGGAGATACACAAACCCTTGGCGAACAGTCAGCGTACACTTATTCAGACACAGACACAGGATTTAAAATTATTCAATATAGTATAGAAAAACAGACGGGTAAAATTTTAGATGAAACAGTTAAATACATTGATATAAATAAAAAAAGTTATGAAAATGGCACAATTACATACACTTGGGATTCAAATAACAAACTCACGGTGTCTTTGTCCGGAAACAGTGCCAAAGGTTACATCGAAGATAATAATTACTATGGAGATTACATTGGGAATGTTGGCGAAACTTCTTCAAATAACAGTGCCGGTGCAATAAATGTTGAGGCAGCTGCAGTTGGTAATATAACGGGCGATTTTATAAATAACACGAATTCGCCCGGATATGTTACTGGCGGGGGGAATACAAAATATTCTCAAGGTGGAGCTATTTATAGTAGACATGGGGATATAGGTGATATAACTGCTAATTTTATTGGTAATAAAACAGCCTCTGGTTATGCAGAAGGATCTGCCATTAATATAGCAAACGGTTCAGCAGGAGACATTACAGGAGACTTTATTGGCAATTATAATAATACGGACTCGGAATCTTTTGCTGCTTTAAGATTTTACTCTACAGTAGCAAAAAATGTTACAGGAGATTTTATAGGAAATACAACAATATCTTCAAGAAAAGAAGCTGCCGGCGCATTAATGATAGGATATACAAAAATAGATGGAGATATAACCGGAAACTTTATCAACAATTACACAAAAGGCGGATTTGTTAATGGTGGTGCTATCTATCAGTATTCAAATGGCTCAACAGCATCTTCCGTAAAGGATATTTCAGGGGATTTTATTTCAAATAAAATTTATGGAGTAAATTCACATGGACATGGCGGTGCTATAAAAAACAGTGTAAGCTCAGCATCATACAGTTCAACAATCCAAAGCATAAAAGGAATTTTTATCGACAATGGTATTGAAGCTGCAACCCAAGCTTATGGCGGCGGCATAATGAATATGAATGGCGGAGCCAAAATTAATTCTATTCAGGGTATATTTTCTAACAATTATGCACATACTCCTAGCGGCAAAGCGTACGGCGG
>ONTD01000058.1 GCA_900320675.1 uncultured bacterium | reverse complement strand
TGTTTAACACAAATTGGCTCTCTTATTGGTGGGGTTATATTTTTAGCAATAATCTTCAATATAGGAGGATTGGATTTTCTGGGTATATCGAATACCAATAATGGCAAAGGAATTAGTTTAGAAGTTACAGAGAGCCACTCATGTAATTTAGGATATGGTGCAAGAGGTGTTTGCGGAACTGTTAAAAATAATTCAAATCGTAATATTGGTTATGCTCATGTTGAAATAAATTTATATGACAAAGCTGGCAATTTAATTGGTAGTACGTTAGATAATATAAATAATTTAGAAGCGAATGCCATATGGAAATTTCAAGCTCCAATAATAGAAGATAATGTTGCAACTTACAAGATAAAAAATGTTGTTGGATACTAATGATAAACAAGGATTTTGGGCATCGAAACAACGTAACCTACTATTAACAAAGGTAAGTATAATGAAAAAATGGATTTTTTTGTTAATATTTATATTACTAATAAATCATAACCTTTCTTTTGGGGAAGAAAAATCCTATGATAAATATTCAAAAATGGAAGAAAAATATTTTAATCTTCTAATTAAACCTTATGAGAATGATAAAACTGCATTGTTAAAATTATTAATAATGGATGATTGTCGTATGACTTGTTACCTTGATTTTAAAGACAAAGTACATACTGTTGGAAATGATATTATCACTAATTTGGAAAACCTTAAAACAGAACCCGATAATTTGAATTATTCATATGCTCTAAAAACATACGAGTTGTACAAGTTTTTGTGTAATGAATATAGCCAATATTTTCCTAAACCAAAACAATTAGACCTAAAAGACAAAGAAATCAAGGTGCCGGATGAAGATTTTGATAAATTAGATGAGGCAATAATAACCAACATCATACTATTGAATTCCTCATTAAAGTAGACATTTGTTGCATAACATTTCTATAATTAATTATTTCAATATCAATGCAAAGGCGAGGTTTTCCAAAATTGTTTGAATATTCATCCCCAATCGAAGTTCCTGCTTTGCATGTTCAACCGCATTAATATCTGATATCAGCTTGACTTTCAAAAAAGAATCCTCTAAATTATTTTTCAAAATTTGGCAGATATAGTTTTGGAGTTGAGTTAAGATTTCGTCAGCGTCATTATCTTTCACAAGATTATGCAAATCATCGTAAAAATCCAACACATCATTTCTTGGGATTTGCAAATAATTTTTCATAACGTTTTGAACAAGAGAGAAATCCCGCACATCCTCTTTCAAAGACGGGACAAAAAAGCACTGCGCCCTTGAAATTATAGTTGAAATCATATCATCTTTATCTTTTGTAAGAAAAAAGAACGTTGTATTTTTAGGCGGTTCTTCAAAAGTTTTGAGCAGAGCATTTGCCGTAGGCTCCTGAAAATTTGTTTCATTTAAGCCGCAAATATTCCCGTCCTTATCCCTGTCGCAAAATATTAACACCCTGTGATATTCAGATGTAATCAACAAATTATTCTTAATTGTTCTTGCCTGATCAATAGAGATTACCGTTTTGGAAGTATCAGAGGGTTCTTTATTATCAACCTTTGAAATAGTCAAAACCGCAGGATGCTGATTATTTCTTATCCAATTACAATTTAGGCAATTACACTCATTTGTTTTATCTCCGGTACAGTTTAGCAATCTTGCTATCTCCAAAGCCAGTTCATACTGTGCCTCTAAATCAGTACCGTAAAAAAGAATACAGTGAGCAATATTTCTTGTATCACTTTCAATACCTTTTCTGAAATAATTTATTAAAAACGGATATTTTTCTTCTAAAACTGTAGTTCCCATAGAATTCCCTTACTTAAAAAAAGTGTTTTCAATATCTTCTTCCGGAAACTGAGATAACCCTGCCTTAATATTATACTCAGCCTCAGTTAAATTTTCTTTCAATTTTACCAACTCTTTTAACGTTGTATTTTTCAATTTTTGAAGAGTAAGCTTCACTCTGTATTCGTGCATACCTGTAGCTTTTGCAAGCTCAAAATTGGAAAGTTTTGATGATTTTGCTTTTAACGTTATCCACTGCCTAAGCATAGTCTGAGTTGCCGCAAGAATTTCAAGATAATGTTTCTTCTCCGATAATTTTCTATACTCCTTAAGCGCCTTATCCTTTTTTCCGGAAACAAGATAATCCGCAAACACAAATAAATCTTCATTTGATATACAATTTTCCTTAACCATTGCCTCGGTAACAAGAAGTTTAGGATAAGATATAATCTCCAACTTTTCAAGCTCATTATCCAGTTGCCTCAAATTATTACCCACCTGAAACAATAGTGCATTTATTGCTTCCTGCGGCATTTTTAATTTTCTCTTCTGCGCCTGTTTTTTTACAAACGCCTCTAATTCCGCAGTTTTATAAGTCGGAATAGTAGGAAATTCTTTTACATTATATTTGGAAAGCAGCTTGAATAATTTTTTTCTGCTATCCGGCTTTTTACCCCCATCTCTCGGTAATTGAGCCAGAAAAACAATATCCAGCATGTCGTTATTATTTTCCAACGCAGCTGAAATCTCCTTGATTTCCTTATCTTCAATGGTTTTGGAAAAATAATCCAAACACTTTATCACAACCAGCATTTTACCAAACATCATAGGCTGAGTTCTCAATATCGATATCAAATCGGGAAAACTCGGATTATCATAAACCTTAAAACTCATATCAAGATAATTTTTATCAAGCGAAGATTTAAGTTTATCTATCTCAACTTCTATGTTAAAATCTTCTTCTCCGTAGAAAAAATATACTGCCATAACTGAATTATAATACAAATTAGGAATATTAACGTATCAAATAACAGAAATTAATAATTCCATTAACCGGTCAACTAATGCTCTATATCGGGATTGCAACACTTATAAAAACATTATATATGTTACGTATTGTAACAATCATGAAGAATTAATGCAATTTACGCACCCATATATATTTTGTATATATGCATATAGAATATGAGGGTATAAATATGGATAGAGAAAAATTGAACATTGGGAATGTGAATTTTGACAAAGACAGTGTATTATGCTCAAAATATGTATACGAAAAAGGGCAAAAACTTAATTACGTATTTTTAGTTGGCGGAACAAAGATAATGTTTCCTGATCAGGAAAACAAAAATGCGGCAGTATCACTGGCAACGAATTACAACAGCGAAGTTTCCGAAGTATGTGCATGGTTTAACAACATAAAAGGGCTCATCATTGAGGAATCCCCGCAAAAAGGTAATTATTACGTCAGAGAAACATAATAAAAAATACCGCCTAATATAATAGGCGGTATTTTTTTAAATTTGTTCAATTATTTTTACGACTAACTGTTTAAATTTATGTTTTGCTTTATCTGTAGCTGCAATAACCTCTTCATGAGACAATGCAGCACCGCCGGAAGAACTTGCCGCATTAGAAATACAACTTATTCCAAGAACCTGCATACCGCAATAATTTGCAACTATAGCTTCCGGCACAGTTGACATACCTACAGCATCTGCACCCAAAAGCCTTGCCATCCGTATTTCTGCCGGAGTTTCATAAGAAGGTCCTGAGTTTGCAATATAAACACCTTTCTGAATATCTATATTCAAATATTGGGCGCACTTTTGTGCCAATTCAATCAAATCCAACTTATAAACATCCGTCATATCCGGAAATCTTTCTCCCAGAGTATCGTCATTTTTGCCAATAAGAGGATTGGAGCCCATGTTGTTAATATGATCTGTAATAATCATCAAATCACCCGCCGAAAAACTTTCATTAACCCCGCCGGCAGCATTTGTCAAAATAAGATTTTTCACTCCCAGTTTTTTCATCACCTTTATGGGATAAGTAATTTCCTGCATGGTATGTCCTTCATAAAAATGGTTTCTGCCCTGCATCATAACTACATTTTTACCTGAGATTTGAGCAAATACCAATCTGCCCTTATGCCCTTTAACGGTTGATTTGATAAAGTTCGGGATGTCATTATATGATATTGCAATATCACAATACTCGTCAGCGAGTTCACCTAAACCCGAACCAAGAATTATCCCTATTTCAGGTTTAAAATCACCTATTATGCTTTGGATATATTTTAGTGTTTCTTCCATAAAACCCCCTTCTCAAGACACAAAAAAACACAAATCGGGAAAATGTACCAATTTGTGTTTTTCTTAAAATTAACCTACAAGTCTGTTATCGTCAGCTTCAGAAGCTTTAACCATAATAGCGTGTTCCACAGGATTTTCTCTTGTATAACCTGTTTCAAAATTTTCTTCAAAAACAAAATCATCATGAGCTTTCTTTGCCTGAGTTTCGTCAACCAATTTTTTTGCCAACTCAGCAATTTCATATACTAATTGGTATCTGTTTTCAGTATTTTCATTCAATTCCCATGCTACTTTTATTATCTGATCCATTGTAAACCTCTCATTTCTGTTTCAAGTTAAATTAATCATATAATACAAATAATTTTTTCGCAAGTATTTTTAATGCCTTTATAAAAAATTCAGTATCACTAAACAATTCCGAAAAATCCCAGAACTAACCCTGCAAACGCAGATAAACCCAAATATATAAGCGGCTCCTTCTTAACTTTCAAACTCATTAAAATCAAAATCCCGAATAAAATATATGCCCATATATGATTTACATTTTCCCTGAACAAGTTGAGTGCAACAGCGGTCAAAAGCCCGCATCCTGCCGGCTTTAAAGCATATATCGCAGATTGAACACATCTATTTTCCCTAAACTTGTTCAACAATTTCGCAACAAGAATTACACAAATTAATGACGGGAAAACAACCGCACTTGTAGCCAACACTGCCCCTATTATTCCGGAAGTTGTAAATCCCGTATAAGTTGCTGCATTCACGCCAACCGGCCCCGGAGTAATTGATGAAACCGCAATCATGTCTGACAACTGTTTTGGGCTATACCAGCCATACACCTCTGACAAATGATATAAAAACGGCAAAGTAGCATATCCGCCGCCAAAAGAAAATAACCCTATTTTTAAGTATTCCCAAACCAAATGAAGGTATATCATTTAACCTCCTTTGAATTAACTGCACCATATATTATCCCTATGACTACACAACTCAATATAATCCATACCGGAGAAACCTTCACAGAGGCGAGAATAAATGCCAAAACGAATATCATACAGGTAAATTTATCAACTATACTTTTATTCCACATCTCCTTTATTGTAAGAATAACAAGAATAACCACCCCAACCGCAACACCTGCAAACATACTTTGAACAGAATGTTTTTCTACCAATTCGGACAATATATCTGCAATCAGAACTATAGCCAAAAATGCCGGCATAATCACGCCCGACAACGCCGCCACAGCACCCCTAATTCCCATAAGTTTATGTCCTGTAAAAATTGAAATATTTGCGGCAATAATTCCGGGTAAGCTCTGCGATAAGGCGTAATATTCAACAATATCTTCGTCCTTTGCCCACCCGTTTTTATCAACAATTTCAGACTGCAACAAAGGCAATATCACGTATCCGCCGCCTAGAAGCATCGTTCCGATTTTAAAAAATGTTTTATATATATTCCAGAAATTTACTTGCATACATTTATTATAAAGCAAAGATTTCAGCCGGTTATGAAAATATTTTTATAGAATTATTTCCGATTGAACCGATACCAAATCAGTTATTCGCATTGTATAGATAATTTATCATTTTCGCAATCAATATAAATCATCTTTTTGTCTTTAATTTCATTTGCAATAATTTTTTTTGACAACGGTATCTCAACGAGTTCTCTTATCACTCTTCTTAAAGGTCTTGCCCCATATAACGGTTCATAGCCCTCTTTTGCCAGAAATTCTTTTGCTTTTTCACTAATTTCCAAAGTCAATCCCTGCTCTTCTATCCGTGATTTCAAAGCTCCTAACTGAATATTTGCTATCTTCGTTAAATCCTCAAGTTTCAAAGGTTCAAATTTTATTATTTCATCAATTCTGTTCAAAAATTCCGGCTTAAATTTTTCTTTTAAAAGATGCTGTATCTGTTGAGTTTTATCACTATCAGTCAATCTTTCATCAAGTAAAATATCACTGCCCAAATTACTTGTCATAATTATTACGGTATTTCTAAAATCTATCAACTTTCCCTGTCCGTCAGACAAACGCCCGTCATCAAACATCTGAAGCATAATATTAAAAATATCCGAATGAGCTTTTTCAATCTCATCAAAAAGAATAACAGAATAAGGCTTCCTTCTGACAGCTTCCGTAAGCTGTCCGCCTTCTTCATACCCCACATAACCGGCAGTTGTACCGGTCAGACGAGATATTGATTGCTTTTCCATAAATTCACTCATATCTATTCTGATAAGTGCATTTTCATCATTAAATAAAAATTCTGCCAAAGTTTTTCCCAGTTCAGTTTTCCCGACACCGGTAGGTCCAAGAAACAAAAACGAGCCGATAGGGCGTTTCCCGTCCCTAAGCCCTGAACGAGACAATCTTATAGCATTTGCCAGTTTATTAACAGCCTCATCCTGCCCAATTAAGCGTTTGTGAAGATATTCTTCCATATTTATAAGTTTTTCTGATTCGTTTTCCACTAATCTTGTCGTTGGAATACCTGTCCATTTTGAGACTATTTGAGAAATATCATCGCCATCCAAATATTCTTTTAATAAGTGCTTACCTGATTTATCAGATTGCAATTTTACTAACTTAGTTTCCATCTCCCGCATCTGCTTTAGTTTTGCCTCAAGAGAAGTAGTTAACTCACCCTTTTTCTTTGCTTCTTCTATCTGTGAAGTTATTGAGGCTAACCCTTCCTGAACTTTAGTTGTCGCTTTTATTATTTTCTTTTCCTGCTCCCATTGAGATTTCAATTTCCCGATTTTAGCTTCCAAATTATCGATTTTCTTCGTTAATTTTAAAATTTTAGTATCATTAGAGCCCTCTCCGTCAAGTGATTTCCGTTCTATTTCGAGCTGAAGTTTTTCCCTTGAATAATTGTCAATCTCTTCCGGAACAGTATCAATATTTATACGAAGTGAACTTGCCGCTTCATCAATCAAATCTATTGCTTTATCAGGTAAATATCTTTCCGTAATATACCTGTGGGACAATTTTACGGCTTGCACAATTGCCTCATCTAAAATTTTTATTCCATGAAATACTTCATAATTACTTTTTAGTCCCCTTAATATACTGATTGCAACCTCAATAGGCGGTTCATCCACCAATACAGGTTGGAAGCGTCTTTCAAGAGCCTTATCTTTTTCAATATATTTTCTGTATTCATCTAAAGTCGTCGCACCGATTACACGTATTCTGCCCCTTGACAACATGGGCTTTAAAAGATTGCCTGCATCCACCGAACCCTCAGACGCACCCAGCCCCATTATTGAATGAATTTCATCTATAAAAAGCATTAAGTCGTCAGTCTTGTCCTCAATCTCTTTTAGGACTTTTTTTAATCTGTCTTCAAATTCACCTCTATAACTTGCACCCGCAAGTAAAGCCCCTAAATCCAATGCCAAAATTTTATCATTTTTAAGGCTATCCGGAACTTCTCCGCTGACAATTCTTTGTGCCAAACCTTCAATTACAGCAGTTTTACCTACCCCGGGTTCCCCCACTATCACAGGATTATTTTTTGAACGCCTGTTCAATATTTGAATAACTCTTCTTATTTCATCATCCCTGCCTATTACAGGATCAAGCTGCTTTAGAGCTGCAACTTTTGTTAAATCTGTCGTATACTTTGCAAGTGCAGACTCTTCTTTGTTTTCTTTATTTTGAGATTTTAACTTTGATGTATCCACAACATCCTTATTATCGCCGGCACTCTCTGATAAAGATCTTTTAACAGGCTCTCCGTTTATAATATCTACATGTTCAATTGATTTTACAACATTCAACATTTCATTATACAAACTACCGAGAGTAATACTATACGCCTTGAAAACTTCCCGCATTTTATGATTACCGTACTTAAATAAAGCCATTAAAACGTACTCTATTCCTACAACATCATCACCAAATGCCAACCCTTCCTTTTCTGCATTTTCCAACAGTAAAACACTGTTTTTGGACAAAGGAACATCACTGTTTCTTTTTATGGGAGCGTTTATTTTGGGCGGAATACTATCGTAAAAATCTCTTATTAAACGAGGATTATTCAAATGAATTTTTTCAAATATAAGTTTTGGTAAATCATTTTCATCCATAAATAATGCAAGCATTATATGTTCCGGCTCAACATAACTGTAATTTCTCGCATAAGCAATTGTTTTTGCCGAATGTATTATATATTGTAAATGTTCCGTAAGCTGCATTGTCTCCCCCCAAAAACATAATTACGGTATTGAATATAACATCTTAAAAAAAATATCGGCTCATATAATCAGATTAAAAAAATAAATATCTTGAAAAAATCCTCCGTTTATAGGAGTGAAAAATTTTTGTAATGATATATTTTAAAATTGTAATTATTTTTTGTACCTTAAAAATAAAATCTAATCAAAAATACTTGAAGGCATGCTCGTATAACAGAGTATTACGAAATGTAACATGTGTTTTAAGAAATATTAAAATCCCAAAAACCATGTTGCTACATGCTTTTTGGGGAAGATACAGATTGACGGGGAGTTCAAAAAATAAAATAGTTGTCCATAACAGTAATATGGGATAAAATTAGTATATGCTCGTTTATGGGCATTTCTTGTAGGGGTAAGATTAATGCAACACAAGATAGAAGAAAATCTTAGACAAATACAAGAAGAAATCGCACCTTGTAAACCAAATATTGTCGCAGTTACAAAGTATTTTGACGCAAATGCAATAGTTGCTGCATTCCAAGCCGGATTGAGAAATTTCGGAGAATCCAGAGTGATAGAAGCTTCAGCAAAAATAGACAGTTTGCCTGAAATTGTTAAATCAAATTCAAAATTTCACTTTATAGGACATTTACAATCCAACAAAGCAAGAAAAGCAGTTGAAAGATTTGATGTAATCCATTCGGTAGATTCTTTAAAGCTCGCTTTTAAAATTTCCGAATTTGCACAAGAAATCGGTAAGGTTCAAGATATTTTGTTACAGTTGAATAACGCAAATGAAACTCAAAAATCAGGATTTTCGAAGGAAGAATTGTTTGAGAATTTTGAAAAGATTTTTAAATTAAAAAATTTGAAAGTCTTAGGGTTAATGAACATGGCACCTTTAGGAGCGGGAGAGAAAGAGTTGAGAGAGCTTTTTTCTGATGTTGTAAAAACGAGAGATGCTTTAGAGGTAAAATTCAATTGTAAACTGCCTGAGATTTCAATGGGAATGAGTCAGGATTACAAAATAGCGGCACAAGAAGGTTCGACAATGCTTAGAATAGGCAGAAAATTATTCAGTTAAATAATAAGAGAGATAGTAAGAAAATTAAAATAAAAGGACGGAGGAGACAAAGTGGCAGTCGGTGATATGATTAAATCAGCATTTGATTTTTGTGTAAGAGGGTTTGAACCTAAAGATGATATTTTTGATGAGATGGATGATGAAATGGTAGATGACGGATACGAAATCGAAGATAATTTGGCTGTCGATCCGGCATATTCTTATCAATCAAGACAAGACAAATCAAATGAATTGAAAGTTGTTAATCATCCTAACTATAAAGGTTATGAAGTTATGGTTATGGAACCTCGTTCTTTTGATGATGCAGCTCAAATAGTTCAACATCTGAAAGAAAGAAAAACTGTTGTACTTAACCTTCACTTACTGGATAAAAGCACTTCTCAAAGAACAATCGATTTTGTTTGCGGTGCGGCACACGCTCTAAACGGCAAACCTCAACAAGTTGGAGATTTAGTTTTTGTATTTACTCCAAGCAATGTTACTCTGTCTGTTGACATGAATGAAGTTTCCAATAAGTTCAGCGATTCTTTGTGGAGAGCTCCTGTACAATAAATATAAAATTTGCAAAGAGAAAGATAAGAAGAGATAAAGGATAGTTTATTAAGCCGTTTAAAAAACGGCTTTTTTATTGTTGTTAAAAATTTTAAATCGTGATATATTTTTTACGTTATGAATACGTTCAAATACGCAATAGCCTACAATAAAAATGTTTCACACTCAGTCGTGATAAAAGACGAGATTACCGGCATACTAAAAAAAGCAGGGGCAGATTTTAAATCATTTGATATAGACCATATGGAAAGCGGTTATGATTTTGTGTTTGTAGTCGGCGGAGACGGAACAATTTTAAAAGCGGCACGATTCTATTCAAAATCATCAACTCCTGTTTTCGGGGTAAATCTTGGCAGATTAGGATTTTTATCACAATGTACTGCAGATGACATTAATGACTCAATAACTAAAATATTAGAGGGTAAATATTCGGTTGAAAACAGAATTATGCTGGAATTTGGAGATTACACCGCCCTTAACGATTTTGTAATAAAAAGTTCTTTATCCGGAAGGACCTCGAAATTTTCACTAAAAATAAACGGTAAAAATGTATGTGATTACCTGGCTGACGGTATAATAATTTCAACTCCGACAGGTTCAACCGCATACGGGCTTTCTGCCGGCGGGCCTGTAATTGTACCGTCATTGGATGTGTTTGTAATTGTACCGATTTGCCCGCATACTCTAACCGCACGCCCCCTTGTAGTTCCTGATACCGAAATTATTACCATATGTGCCAACGAAGACTCTGAAGGATACTTTTTCTCGGCAGACGGACAAGAATTCTTACAGGTTAATTCTGAAATAAATGTTTCAAAATCAAATAATAAAGTTAAACTAGCACTTCTAAACGGAAGTGAGTTTTATACAGTGCTGAGAGATAAATTACACTGGGGAATATCACCTGCAAAATTATTAAATTAATAAAATAATTTATTAACATATATATTTACAAAATTTTTGGCAAAAACCGCAAATCATCACCTTTTTAAAACTACTTACTTATATTCCTTAACTTTTGTTCATAATTGCTGTAAATTTATTGTACTTTTTTTTTATTTAAAATAGTATGTTAATATATTGTAAATGACCTGATTATAAATTGGGTGTGTGATACTTAAAGATAAGTAATATAAAATATAAGAGGTAAAAACCAGTGGAAAATTTCGTATCAGATATCTTTGCAAAGAAAGATGAAACACAAACAAGCTCAACAACGGATCAAACCGGTAGAGCCGGAATGAATCCTACAAATATTAAAGTAGTCGGTGTTGGCGGCGGCGGCGGAAACGCTGTTAACCGAATGATTAAATCAGGACTTTCGGGCGTCGAATTCTGGCTAATGAACACAGATTTACAAGTTTTGGAATATGGCCAAACAAAAAATAAAATTCAATTAGGTATGAAGTCCACTGAAGGACTTGGTGCCGGCGGGGATCCGTCAGTTGGCGAAAAAGCGGCTGAGGAAGCTCAACAAGAAATTACAGAAGCACTTGACGGTGCAGATATGGTATTTATCACAGCCGGAATGGGCGGCGGTACAGGTACAGGTGCAGCTCCTGTTGTTGCTAAAATTGCTAAAGAATTGGGAATTTTAACTATAGCAGTAGTTACAAAACCTTTCTCTTGGGAAGGCCGCAAAAGACAAAATCAAGCTAATCAAGGGTTAGAAAAACTCAGAGAATCTGTTGATGCTGTTATTGTTGTTCCTAATGATAAATTATTACAGGTTGTAGACAGACAAGTTTCATTGACAGAATCTTTCTTAATCGTTGATGAAGTACTGTTACGAGGCGTTCAGGGTATATCTGATATCATCACAATTCCTGGTATGATCAACGTAGACTTTGCAGATGTTAAGAGCGTAATGCAGGGTTCAGGTTCAGCATTAATGGGTATTGGCAGAGCGCAAGGCGAAGGCAGAGCTGTTAAGGCTGCTGAAATTGCTATCAATTCTCAATTACTTGAATCTTCAATCAACGGAGCTACCGGTGTTATTGTTAACATCACAGGCGGACCTGATATGACATTACACGAAATTTCAGATGCAGCAAACATTATTCATGATGCAGTTACAGATGATGCAACTGTTATCATAGGTACTGCAGTTAATGAAAATATCCAAAACGAAATTAATGTTACTGTTATCGCTACAGGTTTTGAAATCAAGAAAAATGCTGATGCACCAAAACTTGATAGCAGCAGATCATTAAATCCGGCAGATTTCTTCTCCGGAACATCATTCTCCGGCAGCAGCATGGGTTCAAGTTCAGTTGCAACAACTGCTGCACCAAGAAGAACAATGCCTCAAGTTTCAGCAGGATTCTCAAACATTGAAATCCCTGATTTCTTGAAAAAGTAATTAAACCAACTGGTTTTATAATTCATGGAGTATGAAAAAGTTTATACGGACAATCTAATTAGGGTTGTCCGTTTTTTTGCACCAAACTTTCACGCAAAAAATAATCCCCTATAAAATTTTATAGAGGATTACTTTTAATATTAGATATTAACGCGGTTAATTAGTCTTTAGCGTGTCCTGCTGTACCTAAAACGTCGCGCATCTTGTGCATAACCATTTCTTTAACGGCAGTTCTTCCAGGTCCCATATATTCTCTAGGATCGAATTTTTCAGGATGTTCAATAAAGAATTCTCTAATAGTAGAAGTCATAGCCAATCTCAAATCTGTATCGATATTGATTTTAGCAACGCCGTGCTTAGAAGCATAGTTAAGCATTTCTTCAGGAACACCTTGAGCGTCAGGCAAGTTACCGCCAAACTTATTACATTTTTCAACAAATTCTTTAGGAACTGAAGATGAACCGTGAAGAACGATTGGATAATCACCAAAACCTGCTTCTTTCAAAGCATCTTTAATTTCTTTTAATCTTTCAAAGTCTAATTTAGCTTCGCCTTTGAATTTGTAAGCACCGTGAGAAGTACCGATAGCGATTGCCAAAGAATCGCAGCCTGTTTGTTTAACGAATTCAACAGCTTCTTTAACGTTAGTATATTTAGCATCTTTAGCTGATACATTAACATCGTCTTCAACACCTGCCAATTTACCTAACTCAGCTTCGACTGAAACTCCTCTTTCGTGAGCATAATCAACAACTTGTTTAGTAACTCTGACATTTTCTTCAAACGGGAATCTGCTTCCGTCAATCATAACTGATGAGAAACCGCCGTCGATACAAGCTTTACAAATTTCAAAATCTGCACCGTGGTCTAAGTGAAGAGCGATAGGTACAGTAGTTGTAGCTAATGCTGCTTCTACCAATTTAATAAGGTAAGTTTGGTTAGCATATTTTCTTGCACCTGCTGAAACCTGCAAAATAATAGGTGATTGAGTTTCTTCAGCAGCTTCTGCAATACCTTGCAAAATTTCCATATTGTTTACATTGTAAGCACCGATAGCGTATCCGCCGGCTAATGCTTTTTTGAACATTTCGTTTGTTCCGACTAATTTTCTTTCAGCCATTTTGTTCTCCTTCTTTTATACATTTGTCAGATTGTCAATCCGACCTACAAATTAAACCTTTTAAACATGTATAGAGTATAACAAACATAGCGTCTGCGCAAGTAAAAATAACTGTAAACATTTATTAAAATGGTATATACTATTTGCAAAAAAAAATGTTCAGTTGTTATAATCAAATTAAGGGTTAAATGAATAAAAAAATAGGGGAAAAGATATGGCGATTGCACCTGTATCAATGGTTAGCGTATGTAAAAATAATCCAATAGGATTTGAAGGCAGAAGAAACAGAAATAATGATGATTATATACCTCAATCAAGAGAGGTAACCGGCTTGAGAAAAGTTCCGGTAATTGTACTTATGGCGATGAGTCCTCTGAGCTCAGCCTCTGTCGAACCGTATAATCCGAATTATGTACCAAATCAAATCGAAGCAGTCCAGCAAAATGAAAGTAAAATTATTCTAAAAAGAGAATTACATTCCGGAAATGAATCAATTAGATATATGGCACTTTCAGATGACGGCAACGACAAGAATTTTGAAATATTCGGATTTAATTACGATAATAAAGTTGGTAATAAGAAATGGTTCTTAGTCGGACAAGTTATAGGGGTATGCGATACCCCAAGAGAAGACGGCAGATACTTGATGGCATATCGGCTGATAAACAACGGAAAAACTGATGACGAATTTAGCTTATGTTATGTTCCGGATGTTTTTGGCGCATACTTAAATTCTTATGCTAAAGGGTGGGCTAATAACA
>ONTD01000073.1 GCA_900320675.1 uncultured bacterium | reverse complement strand
TCTTATTCAATATTACGCTTTAAGTTTTTCTTCTATAGCTTTTAAAACTTTTTCAACAGTAGCTTCTTTAATAACTTCATCATCAACTTTTACATAAGGAGCTTTAGAAAATTCCCAATCAATTGAACACAAACCTAAACAAGGAACACCTGAAACATCAACTTTATCACCATATTTTGCAGGAACAGTCTCAATCAACTCTTGCAAATTAGACGAACCCATAACAAAACATGTTGTTCCTAAACATACCTTAACACTAATCTTTTTGTCCATTATTTTTCTGCCTTTCTTTATCGAGGGAATTTCCCATCACATATATTGTACTGTAACTTTTTTGAAATATTTATCCTGTAATACCCCAGCTATTTTTTTGATTATATTTTTTCTTATTTCAATTTCGATAGGTAACGCCGGATCGTAGTGAGCCTGATTAAGTTTTGCACCTACCATGAAATTTATACAATCACTATCTAATAAAAATTTTACCAACTTTCCGGCAGCGTTGTCAATATCTTGTTCATTATTTTCAAGATACTCTAACGTCTTTGTTAAGGTTAAAATTCCTTCAGTAACTAAGTCAATTCCATCCATATAAGAAATTGACGGAAGTTTTCCGACACTTATAGTTGTACCCATTCTGATAGGAATATTTAATTCTCTTGAAATTAAGTTAGCCGTGGTACCGCCGCATATTGCTTTTTTACCTTTAAAATTTTTAAACAATTCAGCATATTCACTGTCTTTTTGTTGATGATAAGGCGGACCGGTAAATATCAAAGACTCTCTGGGTTCTCTAAAATATAAAACGCATGCTGATATATCATCCTTAGGATTTCTGTCAGTCTCAATATTTCGTGCCTGATTAACTATATACGCAGATAGTTCCGAACTGGATATTTTCGGTTCGGCAGCTATCTTTTCTTTCAAAATATTGATTAATCCGTCTCTTCTCAAGCCTAATTTTAGCCTACCGCCGCCTAAGCCGGCTTGAGTTACGCCGTCTGAACAGAATACCACTCTGTCCCCAAGTTGAAATTTTAATTTATAAACTTTCATTTTTCGATTTTTAAAAGTCTTAGATTGAATAATTTCAAACGAAGGCGACATTACTTCGCCATCCCTAATCCACACAAAATCAGGATTACCTTCTTCTACAATTCTTGCATTACCGTCGTCAAAACAATCAATAGCAGAAAAAGTTGAGTAACTTATATGTCTTACTTTACATACAGGCAAAGAGTTCATAATAATTTCCGCCGATTTCTTTATCGGAATTTGGTCGTTTGATATAAACCTTAATAGCATTGTTGCAGTCATGCACGATAAAATATTTGCCTTTATACCGCTGCCTAATCCGTCAGATAATACGGCAACCAAACGAGACTCATCCGGATATCGTTTTGATACGAAATAATCCCCAAATGCATTTTGATTATATTTTTTAACTTGTGAACAATCGATATCAATAAACATAATTAACCTTTCTGCTCATCGATATTATCTTCTTTATCATCAAAATCATTTGCAATAGAGCTTAACAAAGTCTCTGTTTCCACCATATGTTCACCTAACAGACACGCTATTTCTTGAACAATAGATATATTTTTGGAAATAACCTCGTGTGCTTTTTGGGCAATTTTTTCTCTGTTCGTTTCGGATTGAGTAACATCAGTAATTACGCCGCCTACTACTTGGTTATCTTCTATATTAAAAATACTTATATCGTATAACTTGTCATTTACCGCATAACGTTCTTTATGCAAATCTTTTCCGGTCATCATACAGGTTTTAAATAATTCTGCAAAATCCACTATTCTGTCAATAGCAGCACCAAGCATACCATCAGGTCTTGCCCTGAATATTTCGTACATATCGCCTGTAAACATACGCATAAAACTGTCATTTGCTTCAAGTATATTGAAATCACTATCAACCATGACAACTGCTGCCGGCATACAACGAACCATAGCGGCAGCCTTCCTCATAGCAATTTTTCTCATGTAAGAAACGCACATTGAAGTTTCAGCATCCCCATCTAACAGGGCTTTTGCCAAATCTCTGCAAGTAGCATATCCGCATCCGCCACAGTTTAATTCATCATCAACAGAATGTTTACCTATTTTCTTCAATGTTTTAAGGATATCTTCAAGCGGATACTGTGAAGTAACAACCTTGCCGCCTTTTTTTATCTCATAAGGTACAACAGCAATAGGTTCTTTCGGAATATTCTCTCTGTCATTAACAGATGACAATATATCCGATACCATACTGATTCCTGCTCGTTTTGTAGAAATGCACGGACCGCCGATACAACCGCCTTCACAGGCCAAAGCCTCAACAAACATTACCTTATTTATACTGTCCGGATTTAAATTTTCCAAAGCTTTTTTAAAATTACGAATGCCGCAAACGTCCAGCAGCTGTACATCTTTTTTAATACCTATTCTTCTTATAGTTTCATTCATTCCGCCATCAATCGGATACAGAGAGCCCTCATTAGCTCTATAAGGGACAAAATCATCATCCTCATTAACTTTTAACTCATTTAAATTTTCTATAACATCATTAATCCAAACCCTTAGCTCGTCAAAAGTTAACGCAGCATCATATAATCCTTTATAATCAACCTCATTCTTTTTTCCGATACAAGGACCGATAAACACAACAGATATATCATCACCGTACTTTTCTTTAAGCATTTTTGCATGTGTCATTGCAGGCGAACCAATAGGGGTAATGTTGTCCACAAAATCAGGGTAATATAATCTCACCAAATCAACAATAACAGGACAAGCACTGGATATAAACAAACCTCTTTCGGCATTGTTCAGCATCTTAGCTGTTTCAATCGAAACTTCCTGAGCCCCAAGTGCAGTTTCAGATACTTCGTAAAAGCCTAATTTTTTCAAAATAGAAATCATTTTAGCCGGTCTGTATTCAAAAACTCCGCTCCAAGAAGGAGCAAGTGATACATAAACTTTTTTCTTCGCAAGGATTAAGTTTTTCACACGATCAACATCAACTCTCACTCTCTTTGCATTTGCAGGACAAGTTTTTACACAACTTCCGCAAGCAATACATTTTTCGGCAATGACGCTTGCATGTCCGTTTTCAAATTTTATTGCCTTAACAGGACATTCTCTTATGCACCTGTAACAATCATGACACTCGTTTATTAAAGTGTATACTGCATTTTGTGAATCCATTTAAACTCCTTACGGTCAACACCCCTGACACTATCGGCTATTTCTTAACCACAAAAATAAAATATCATATATATTTGATTTTTTCAAGAAACTTCGTAAATATTAATATTTACAAAACAAGCAAAAAAAAATATAATTAAAAAGTATGGGGAGATTAAAATATATGGACATAAAATATATTGCAGAAAAATATAATTCCACAAGTTTGTTATTGAGAATTTTTATAGGTATGCTGCTTGGTATAGGATTGGCTCTTTTGTTACCGTCATTTAAGTGGATATCCGGATTTGGAGATTTGTTTGTAGGCTCTTTAAAGGCAATAGCTCCGGTTTTGGTATTTGTTTTGGTATCATCGGCATTTTTGCAAACCGGAAGTAAATTTGATAAAAGATTCGGAATGGTTATATTCTTATACATTGCATCAACTTTAATCTCTGCATTTTCTGCAGTGATATTTAGTTTTGTTTTTCCACAGACATTAAATTTAACAAATATAAGCATTGAGCAATCTGCTCCTGCGGGAATTGCAGAAGTACTGAAAAATTTATTCACTAATATGATAATAAATCCGATAGAATCAATTCGTAGTGCAAATTATATTGGAGTACTGTTTTGGGCAATAATATTTGGTATTGCACTAAAGGGTATTGCTTCAGATACAACTAAAAAATTTTTTACCGACACCTCAGATGCAGTATCACTCGCCGTAAAATGGGTAATAAATTTGGCACCTTTCGGAATAATGGGATTGGTTTACCATACGGTTTCTCATAACGGGTTAGAAATATTTTCAACGTACGGACAACTAATTGTTGTACTTGTCGGATGTATGTTATTTGTTTGGTTTGTTGCACACCCGATTATAGTAGGCAGCGTTTTGAGATCCAATCCGTACCCGCTTATTATAAAATGTATTAAAGAAAGCGGCATAACTGCATTTTTTACCAGAAGCTCGGCTGCCAATATTCCGGTAAACATGAATTTGTGCGATAAACTCGGATTAGATAAAGATATGTATTCCGTATCTATCCCGCTGGGAGCAACCATAAATATGAACGGAGCTGCTATAACAATAACAATAATGACACTTGCAGCGGCTCATACTTTAGGAATACCTGTTGATGCTCCGACTGCTATTATTCTGAGTATTCTTGCAACTTTAGGAGCATGCGGAGCATCCGGTGTTGCCGGAGGCTCTTTGCTACTTATCCCTATGGCATGTTCACTGTTTGGAATTTCCAATGATATCGCAATGCAAGTCGTAAGTGTGGGCTTTATAATAGGTATAATTCAAGACTCTATGGAAACTGCTCTTAATTCTTCAAGCGATGTTATTTTTGCCGCAACAACAGAATTCTATCAGTGGAAAAAAGAAGGTAAAAGTATTTAAAAAATTTAATAGCCCAATTCACTAATCCAACTTACTTAATTAAAAAAATTTACAATCGCCAAAACTCAATAATAACGGAGCTTTCCTTGATATATATTTTTTAAATATTTCAATTTGGGGTTGAAATTTGAAATTTTTGTAATACAATAAGTGTATAAAATACATTCTTGAGAGTTAAAACTTGACAAACACAAAGAGATAGCGAATTGCTCTTGGGGATTTTCAATTTACAACCAGAGGATTACATTTTGAGAAAACTATTACTTTTCACTATTATGCTAGTGACATTGTGCTTTGTGCCTGCTCAGGCAGCCGATATTAATACGGTAAAAGCAATGATTGCAAAACAAGCTATTGAATTAGGGGTAGAACCGGCAATCGCTTTGAGTATTGCAAGAACTGAATCAGGATTCAATCATAATGCCAGAAGCAGCCATGGTGCAGTAGGAGTATTTCAATTAATGCCTTCCACAGCGAGAAGAATGGGGCTTAATCCATATTCACTGAACGATAACATTAAGGGTGGTATTTTGTATTACAAATCCATGTATAAGATGTTTGGTTCTGTTGAATTGGCATTAGCTGCATACAATGCGGGACCGGGGAACGTAAAACGTTACAACAAAACTATTCCGCCGTTTGCAGAAACAAGAAATTTTGTTAGTAAAATTATGAAGGATTACAATTACTTAAAGGCTAATCCGGACAATGCTATTAAGGCTGCCAAAGCTGCTAAAGCTTCAGCCTCTCAGCAAACTGTCAAAACTGCAGTAAAACCTGCAGTAGCTCCGGCTCAAGCACAAACTTCCGTTGCTAAGGTTGTTCCGGCTAAGGTTCAACCGGCACCTGAATTACATCAGGTAAAGGAAGTCAATGCTAAAGTGGAAGTCGTTGACGAAACTCCTGTTGAATTAGAAGTTGAAGTTACTTCGTTAGCTATTTAACAACTTCCCGTTCAACATGTACAGATTACAAAAAGAGGTCTATGAATAGACCTCTTTTTTGATTATTAATATTCATTCAATGTATTTAAATTTTTATTTTAGATTAGGGAACAAATATTTAACTCCGTCATCATTTCTCCAACGGATATATCCTGTTTTTGGAGTTTTATCGAGATCAACTACGGTTACCAACATCCAATTTCCTCTTATCAAATTAAGGTTGATTAATTCCGGCTTATTCATTGTAGAAATTTTTTTAACGGATGCTTCCGGAGATCCATACATATATATAACATCTTCAGGAGCGCCGCTTAATATTTTCAATCCATATTTTCTGCCATACATACTATAAAAATTTACCCAAGTATTAAACTTATAAGGATCATCTTTTTTTATCCAGCCTGTCTCACCGGTTTTGCCGTTATATATAACTTCTACCCAATCTTCAGTTTCATCTGTTACTGCCATAAGAGCAAAATCTTGTTTTTCCAAATACAAAACAAATAAGTCAGGTTTTGTTAAATCCTGAGGAATAACGTTTTCTTTATCCCAAACAATTTTTTTCTTTATACCGGAATTTTCATCAGGCTCATTATACAGAACAATCGAATGCCCTACTTGATATACCCCAAACGTATTGGTATTATTAAGACTTACAACGTCAGGTACAACATTAGCTGCATTTGCTGCAAATGATACAACAAAAAATAGTAAAACAGTTAAGATAATCTTTTTCATATATTTACTCCCTGAAAGAAATATCAGCGTATGCTTTTTGAAGTTTTTCTCTTACTGACTGCATATTTCTTTCAATTACATCATCAGTCAAAGTTGAATTTTCGTCCAACATTTTTATTCTAAATGCCAAACTTTTGTATCCGTTTTCAATATTTTCGCCTTGATATACGTCAAATACTTCGCAACCTTTGAAAATATTTTGCTGAACTCCGCTTTTAATAACTCTTTGAATATCATCGTAAGAAACTTTATCATTTATAACAAATGCCAAATCTCTTCTTACTTCAGGGAATTGCGGCAAGTGTTTAAATCTCGGTACATTTTCTTTTACAATAGAAATAAGTGCATCTACATCAACACTAAAAATGAAAGCTTCTTGATTTAGCTTTAACTTATCCTTTAACAAAGGATGAATTTGTCCTACATATCCTATTGTTTCAAGTTGCTTGCCTAAAACACATATTGCGGCACTTCTGTACGGATGAAGTATTGATAAATCTTTCAAAGATGATTCTTCCAACGGGACAAGTTTTATCCTTTTTTGAACTCCGAATTCTTCGAAAAGATTCTCAACTATGCCTTTTACAGTATAGAAATCAGGTTGCACTTTCACTTGCCATTTTGAATTTTCCACATCACCGGTCAATATAGCGGCAAGAGTTTGAGTCTCTTTCACTCCTGCTGATTTAATATCTGCAGGAGCTTCCGTAATATATGTTTTACCGATTTCGTATGCCCAGAAAGTCTTTTGTCCGTTATCATAATTATATTTCATGCAATTTAATACAGATACGGCAAGATTTTGTCTCAACATAGTACATTCTTCACTAACCGGATTCATTACTTTTACGGCTTTTTCTTCGTCGTACGACAACATATATTTATCAAGTAACGGTTTCCCGATTAATGATGTCGTTATTATTTCGTTCAATCCTGCAGATTGCATTAGCCCATGAAGTTTTTTAATAACCTTTTCTTCCTGCGAAATAACAGGAGTCATCATTTTTTGAGGTAGTGTCGGTGCAATTTTATCGTATCCGTTAATTCTTGCAATTTCTTCTATCAAATCAACTTCACGAGTTACATCGTATGCCCTGAATGAAGGTACAAGGAATTTTGCGGCAGCAACATTACCGCCTAATTTTTCAAATCCCAATTTCTCCAAAATTGCATCACATCTTTCAGGCGCAATCTCACAACCTAAAAGTTTTGTCACTTGATTGTATCTGAGAGTAATCTCTATTGGCTCTAATTTGTTTTCACCATCTTCAACAACTCCTTCAACTTCAGCATCAGCAAGTTCAATCAGTAACTGAATTGCACGCATTAATGCAGGTTTTACAGCCTCAATATCAATTCCTCTCTCATATCTTGCAGAAGCTTCGCTTCTGTAACCAACACTTCTTGAACTTTTTCTGTTTGTCGCAGGTGTGAAATATGCCGCTTCCAATGCGATTGCGGTAGTATTTCCGTCAATTTCAGAATTCAATCCGCCGAATACACCTCCAAGACAGACCGGCTTTTCTTTTGTTGCGATAACAACGGTATCATTTGTCAAATTACGTTCAACTTCGTCAATTGTAACGAGTTTTTCACCTTCTTTTGCTCTTCTTACACATAAATACCCGTCAAGTTTGTTTAAATCAAAAGCGTGCATCGGACATCCGTATTCCAACATGACATAATTAGTTATGTCGACGACATTATTTATCGCTCTCACGCCGGAAGCTATCAACCTTTTTTGCATCCAATCCGGAGAAGGTTTTATCTTAATGTTCTTTAAAATCCCTAAAGAGTAATATTTACAAACATCCTTATCAATAATTTCAACTTTGAATTTGTCAGTAGTTAAATCTCTGGTTGACATAATTGGATTAAATTTTAACGGAGTATTAAAAAGCGAACTCAATTCTCTTGCAACTCCGATAACAGACATTTGATCGCCGCGATTTGCGGTAGGAGCAACATCTATTACTGTATCTTTCTCAAAACCCAAAACATCTTGAACATTTTGACCTAATTTTACGTCAGGGAAAATTCTGTTTAGTACCAAAATGCCGTCTTCATCCTGATAGTTTCTTTCGGAAACCCCAAGTTCATCGGCTGAACACAGCATACCTTGCGATTCTACACCTCTTATGACAGCAGGAGTCAATTCAAATTGTTCACCTGTTTTTCTATCCAAAACTTTACTGCCAACGCTTGCGTAAGGAACGATTTGCCCGACCTGTATATTTTGAGCGCCGCAAACAACCGTCTTATTTTCAGAACCCGTATTCACTGTGACCAAGTGAAGGTGGTCAGAGTTAGGGTGATTATCTATTTTTTCAATTTTTACTGTTATTATGTTTGTAAACTGCGGTTTTACTTCTTCAATATTTTCAACTTCCAAACCGCTCATTGTCAATTCGTGTGCTATTTGAGAATCCTCTATATTAGATAAATCTACAAATTCGTTTAACCAATTTACTGATATTTGCATTAATTTTCCCCTCTACTGTCTTAATTCATAACAGAATGCTACAACAAAAAGACATTGATGTAAATATAACGATTTTTATTTTGAAAATGTTCATTCAGACTTGAAAATGAATTATGCTCGTGATACGCTATTTTTTGCAGACGAATTACATATACCCTTATCGTCTGATTTATTAATATTAATAAAAGAAAGAAGGAAATATGTCAGAAGTAAGAGTCAGAATAGCTCCTTCCCCAAGCGGGAATTTGCACGTAGGAACGGCAAGAACAGCTTTATTCAACTATTTATTTGCAAAGAAAAACAATGGTAAATTTGTACTCAGAATTGAAGACACTGACGCTGAAAGAACAAGTCAGGAGTACATAGATAATATTTTCGACAGCTTGAAAGCATTGGGTTTAAATTGGGATGAAGGTCCTGATGTAGGTGGAGATTACGGTCCTTACACACAGTCGGAAAGATTTGATATTTATCCAAAATATGTTCAACAACTTTTGGATAGCGGGTTTGCATATGAATGTTTCTGTACCCCTGAAGAGTTGGAAGCAGAAAAAGCAGAAGCTACTGCAAACAAAAAACCTTATGTTTACACAAAGAAATGTGAACATTTGACAGAAGAACAAAAAGCAAAATTCAGAGCTGAAGGCAGAAAACCGGCAGTCAGATTTAACATTGCAAAAGCTCAAAAAGCTTTCCATGACAGTTCTATTTTGAAATTTAACGATATGGTTAAAGGCGAACTGCATATGGACACAGATTTGTTGGGTGATTTTGTTATCATGAAATCAAACGGAGCTCCTACATACAATTTTGCAGTCGTAATTGATGATATGTTGATGAAAATTTCTCATATTATTCGAGGCGAAGACCATATTTCAAATACATATAAACAAATTTTAATTTATGAAG
>ONTD01000056.1 GCA_900320675.1 uncultured bacterium | reverse complement strand
GAAAACGGCGACATAGATAAAATAAATTCAATTGATAATGAGCATTGGAGTGAATCGGAAATGATGTTTTTGGAAGCTATATATCAGGATTCTATTGAAAACAGAATTAACAATGAGATTAATAATTTGTATAGCACATTTTTGTATATAATCGGAGAGATAGAAACATTAGAATAAATAACAAAATTTTTTATTAAGATAGCATACAAAATTGCTTATTTACAGATAGTAATATAAAATTTAAAGTGGGGTTTGAAAAGGAGAGAGAATGGAAGGAATAAAGAAAAAATTTGGACCTTTAGCAAATTTGGAATTTGATAAATTATTTTTAGGTCAAGTACTATCGCATTTTGCGGATGCAATAATACAGTTTTTGCTTGTGGCAATATTAATTCGAATGTCAGGAAGTGCAGGAAAATCAATAGCAATAATGTTTTTTGTATTTTTATTACCGCAGTTTTTATTAAGCCCGTTCTCGGGAGCTCTTTGCGACAGATTTTCAAGGAGGGCTATACTTTCTCTAAGTTGTTTATTCAGGGCAATAACTGTGGGAGCAATCATTTTCCTTACCCCGCATTTATCACAAAATTTGATATACACATTTGCCTTTATTTTAGGAACAGGTGCAGCATTTTTCTATCCTGCAAAAATGTCTGCGGTTACAAATGTAGTTAAAAGTGAACAGTTAAAATTTGCAAATGCTTTAACTTCTTCAATAGGTGCAATAGCCTTGTTATTTGGAGCTTTTGGAGCAAATTATTTAATAAACATAGGAGAGGTTAAGGCTTTTAGCGTTGTCGGCGGAATGTATCTGTTTGGAGCAATTTTAACGGCAATAATTAAATTTTTTATTCCTCAAAATTATTTTGTTAAAAAAGAAAAATCAAACGATATGGCAGTTGCTTTAAATTATTTAAAAAAGCATAAAAAGGCATTATATCTTGTTGGTTTAACTATTTGTCTGCAATTTATTGTTGCGGTATTTTCAAACAGTTTAAATGCATTAATAACAGATTTTTACGGATTGAGTTTTTCTGATTTAACATATTTAAGGACACTTTTAGGTGTTGGCATAGTTGCCGGCATGGGCGCAACGATATATTTTGCAAGAATAATGCGAATTCCTCATCTTTTTGCAAGCGGATTTATTGTGTTATGTTTAGCACTTGTAACAGCTCCTTTATGCAAAAGTGTTCAAACTGCGTGGTTATGGCTTATTCCGATTGGAATGGCAGATGCGGTTGTAATTGTCATGTTAGATACGATTTTACAAAAAATTACACCGGATAGAGTCCGCGGGAAAATTTTTGGTCTGCAGCTAACGGCAAGTACTTTAAGCTTTTTAATCGGCACAGCGGTTGTTGCACATATTATAGGTTTTATAAATCCTCTAAATGTATTTAGAGGAATTGCGTTATTGTCTTTTGGCTTAGCAGGATTAATTCTTGTATTTGATAAATCTTTCAGGTATTTCTTGTTAAAAGCAACGTTAGGGCATATTTTCTTATTTTTATTCAGGTACAGAATTGAAGGTGCGGAAAATATTCCGCGCAAAGGCAAATGTATCTTAGCGGGAAATCATACAGGTCATCTTGATCCGTTTATAGTTCAGATGGCAACAAACAGGCAGTTGTGGTTTGTAACAGGACCTGCTGCGTTCAAAGTTCCGATTGTAAGACATTTACTAAAATATTATAATGTTTTACCTCTAAAATTTGGCAAGGGGTTAGAGGCGATTGAAAGTGCTAATCAAAAATTAAATTCAGGGGAAGCTGTAATAATATTTCCTGAAGGTAAATTCACACCGGATGGAGAGCTTTGCAAGTTCAATAGAGGAGTTGGCTTAATGGCTAAAGCTACAAATGCTCCTATTATTCCGTTTGCAATTAAGGGCGGTTTTGAAACTTGGGGCAGGACTCGCCGTTTGCCGAAACTGTTTAATGAGATTGTTATTCAATTTGGGCAGCCTATTAGCGAATTTGAACATGATGAAAAAGAAATTGCTCACGAGCTTCAACTAAGAGTAAACTTTATGAAAAAATCGCTTGAACGAAGACAATTTTATAAGATTGACCACAAGCTGCACTCAAATTTCCTTGATTTAATGCAGGAAAAAAGCGACATATACGGACAAGTAAAGGCATTAAGTCTTAAAACAAAAGACGGCTATGAAGAATTAAGTTATATAGAAATCTCAAGAAAAGCGAAAAAGTTTGCAAACTATTTAATAGAAACATTAGGAATTCAAAGAGGTGAAAGGATAGCAATAATATGCGAGTCTCGTCCGGAATTTTCAATTGGCATGTTTGCCTCTATTCAAACAGGTGCCATAACAGTTCCGCTGGATGTAAAATTAACTGTTCCGGAACATACACATATTTTAAACGACTGTAACCCTCGAATTTTATTGTGTTCAAGCCATTATTTAGAACACGCGATTGAAGTTAAAAATAACGTATCATCAATTGAAAATATTTTTGTCCTTGATGACGAAGAGCGTGAATATTCGGAAATACGGTCAGTTTCAAGCTTAGAAGCAGATATTGAAAAAGATTTAGGCAGACCGAGAACATTGGACGAAACGGCTTTGATTGTTTACACATCAGGCACTACAGGTAACCCTAAGGGGGTAATGATTAGTTTTGGTAACATTTATTCTCAGCTCAGAGATTTTGAATATATGTTTAAGTTAACAAATGAACATACATTACTTTCTATTTTGCCACTAAACCATTTATTAGAGCTGGATTGCGGATTTTTCGGAATGTTATATATGGGTGCGAAAGTAGTTTATATCAAGTCCCTGAACCCGAAAGAACTTACTACAACAATGAAAGAAAAAGGCATTACTAATATGATTGTGGTTCCGTTAGTAGCTAAAATGCTCAAAAATTCTATTGATAAGCAGATAAAGAAGCAACCTCAAACCGCACAAAAAGCCTTCAAAGTTCTTTATTCTCTGGCAAAATTTGCACCTCGTAAGATTCGTCGCCTAATGTTTAAATCTGTAATTGACGGATTAGGCGGAAAGTTAGAATGTTTTATATGCGGCGGGGCTCCTTTAGAAGACAGCGTTGCAGAATTTTTTGAAAGAATTGGTATTCCTGTATTCCAAGGATATGGATTGACGGAAACTTCACCTACAATATCAACAAATAGATATGGGCATTCAAAAATCGGTACTGTCGGACAAGCATTACCTTCTGTAATGGTAAAAATTGCCGATAACGGTGAAATTCTTGCAACAGGTCCAAATGTAATGCAAGGGTACTATAACAAACCTGAAATGACTCGTGAAGTAATTGATGAAGAGGGTTGGTTCCACACCGGAGATATCGGGGAAATCGACAGACAAGGATTTATAAAAATTACCGGCAGAATTAAAAATATGATTGTTTTGGGCGGTGGTAAAAAAATATTTCCTGAGGAAGTTGAAGCGGTATTAGAAGTATCAGAACTTATAAAGGAAGTTTGCGTAATGTCTCTGACTATAAAATCAGGTAATAAAGCCGGAACAGAGGAAGTGGGTGCAATTATTTGCCCTGCTGATGATTTGCAAAAAAAATCTGATGAAGAAATTCAAAAACTTTTGGAAGATGAAGTTAAAAAATTGTCAGATGCAAACTTAGCACCATACAAAGCTCCTACGGTTATAGTTATACACAGAGATGAACTGCCGAAAACATCTACTCGTAAAGTGAAGCGTAAAGACTTAAAAGAGTGGTACGAAAGTTTATAAATTTAAAAATCCTCTCCTTATGAGAGGATTTTTTTCAGCTTGTCATAGTCAATTTTAGAATTATGTCTTGGATCACGAGGAATTGGTTTATGCGGATAAAATATTTCAAGTCTGTCAAAATCGAAATCGGAAAGTTTTTCCGCAATATCAGCTCCGTCTGTTTTTAAGTTTAATTCAATTGCCATAACTATTTCATTTTTGATTTTTAAAACAGTGCCGATTTCAATCCCTTCAATTTCGAGTAAAGCATTTTCTATCGGGAAAACGTATACCTCATGTCCGTTATGCTCAAACCTGTTTTTCACTCTGCCCATCAAAAATAATCTGCCTTCATTATCAAGGTATCCTGCATCTCCGGTTCTGTGCCAAATTTGTCCGTTATATTGAATTTTCGCAAACTTTTGAGCTTTTTCACTGTTGTAATATTCTTTTAAAACGTGCTTTCCTTCGACACAAATTTCTCCGATTTCACCATTTTCAAGCCATGACTTTTCAAAGTCTTCTATAATACCGTCATTTGGTTTTATAATTTTTACGTTTACATCTTCAATAGGTTTTCCGACGTATAACCCGTCTTTTACATCGCCCTGATAACTTAAAAGTTCTCGGGTTGAAATTGATGAAATTGGTTCGGCTTCCGTAGAACCGTAAACAATTTCGACATTACAATTAACAAATTTCTCTTGTAAAAATTTTGCTAATTTAGGAAAAACAGGCGCTCCACCTGTAAAAATTCGCTTTAGACCTTTTATATCAGCGAAATCTGCTAATTTTTCATAAAAACGAGGAGAACCTACTGACGTTGTTACACTGTTATTTTTTATATCATTTAAGATTTTTTTCGGGTTAATATCCGCCGGTTTTTGGGGATTAAAATCAGGAATAACAGAGGTTGTCCCGCAGGCAAGATTGTGCAAAACAAAGACAGGCAAGCTTGCCAAATCAACATCATTTTCTTGAGGTTGCAGGTGTTTTTTTAAAACATAATGCTGTTCAAGTAAAAATTCATGCGTTCTTTTTGCTGCTTTTGGCAGTCCTGTTGAACCTGTAGTAAAGGTTATTAATGCAGTTGTATCAGGTGTTGCCGAATCGGTTTCAATTTCGGTTTTTATCGTTGGAATTTGTCCTGAAATAATGTTAATCGCTACTTCCCGAACTTTTTTACTAAAAATTTTTAAAATAAAAGCTTTTGGACAGGCGATAAATGCCTTACACGGAACTATTGTTAAAGCCTGATCGAGCCTGTTTTTATCTGCCCATGCATCTACAAAAACAGCTGTTGCACCTATATAAAAAATTGCCGATAAAATTTTATATAACTCAATTGTCATCGGAACAAAAATTAAAACATTATCTCCTTTGTGTATTCCTTTTGACAAAAAATATTGTGCATAATTTTTTGTATCTTGTGCCAATTTACCGTAACTAATTTTTTCTTTTTTATGAATAATTGCAATTTTTTCGGGATGTTTTTGAGCATTTTCAAACAAAATTTCAACAATATTATTTATCATAAATTAACTCCATATAGCCTGTATTCGTGGTAAATTTCTCCTGCTAAAATATTAGCGGATACGTTGTTTGAATGCATCAGTGCGTGGATAACATTCTTATAGTCTGCTTCATACGCTTTTTTATGTATGTATTCAGTCAAATATGAACCAACTCCCCGATATTCGTAATCGGGAATTTGTGCCAAAGTTTTTATAATAAGTGATTTTTCATTTCTATCATATAAATTGTCAAATCCAAAAATAAATGCAATAGCTTCACCTCGCTTATTATCTGCTATTAAAACCCATTCCGGATTTAAAAAATTTTTAACAGGCTCATACATTTTATAAAATTCTTCAAATTCAATAGGAGTGTAAAGAAAATTATTTACAAAACTTCTTATTGATATTTCATAAATTTTTCTTATATCTTCATCAAATCTGTTAGGGTTAAATTTTCTGATTTTTATTCCTTTTTGTTCAAAAATTTTTGTGAATTTATCTAATCTTGAATAATCCCTGTCCAAATTTTTGCAAATAGAAGAAGTATAATTGCCAATTGTTTCAAACCCGCATTTTTCAAATAATTCAGCGTAATACGGTTTATTATAATTGTCTAATAAAAACGGCGGATTATTCGAAGGAAGAGTTACTCTGTATTTTTTCCAAGTTGAGCCGTTAATAGGTCCTATTAAATATTTATAGCCTTTTTGAAGTGCATATTTTTTTATCTCGCTGAACAAAAATTTAGCAGCATCAATATCATTTATACATTCAAAAAATCCGATTTGAACAATTGCTCCATCACACTGCTTCTCTTCGGAAGGGTATATTAGTTTTTTATTATTAATTAAGCCTGCTCTTGCAAGAATTTTATTTTTTTCTTTTACGACAAATATTTTTTCGCAGCCCGATATGTCTTCGGATTTTGTGGTATAAAACAAATCGCCTTCATATAAAATTTTCGGAAAGCTTAAAAAATCTTCTTCATTATCAGACAAATACATAACTCACTCCTAACGCTATTAATGATAATATTGATGTTAGCCATAAACCCTTATTCAAATTTCCGTTGAATAATCTTGTTTTTATTATAAAGCCTTCACAAATTATAGATGTAATAAACGGATATATTATATTGTTCCCTGCAAATCCGCTTAAAAAAGCACAAATCACAGGAACAGTAAGAATATAAAATATCGGTCTGACCCGATAAGAATCGGCTACATCACAATCGTAATCTAAAATCCAATTTGTTTTTGCACAAATAAATGAAAAGACAAATAGTATTATTGCATAAATATCTCCCAACAAAGCCCAAATAATATAATTTATCAGACCTAAAAGTATTACACCGGAAAATCCTATTCTTTTGTAAGGCAGCATTAAAATTAAATAACCAATTAGAAATCCAATCAAAGCTAATATTTGAAACAATATTCCGTCAACAGTGGGAGTTATGTTTTTTGAAAGTATAAACATTGTGCCAAGGGGAATAAACAAATTATCAGCACCCTTTAGACTAACTCCCTCAAATACGGTTACAATTATAGAAATTAGGAGTGCAATAAGTACGCTTTCTACCCTGCCTGTTTGAGTTGTTAAAAGTAAAATCAAATGAGTAATTAAAAATGAAGTCAAAAAGAAAGTAATTGAACCTTCAACGGTTTTCCTTGTTCCGACTTCGACCAAATATTCATTAGCACCGTAACTTTTGCCGACAAGAGCTGCTAATGCATCTGATATTGCTAAAATTAATATGGAAATCACATAAAACATCGGTTGGTTTAAAATTTGAGAATATAAAAAACACGCATAAATTGCTATAGGATGATAAATCGCGCCTTCGGATTTTCTTTCTACATCATGTATGGATTGTAAAAGTCCAAGTTTTTTACTCAAAAACATAATCAAAGCAAAAATTGCAGCTAAGGCTAAAACTGTCCAATGCGAAGTTAAAATAAACGGGAAGAATATTGTTACAAAAGCTCCGCCAAAGTGGACAAATTTTCTTGTACATTCAGTGTTTATTCCTTTTTTATGAGCAATTTCTGCTGCTATAAAAAGTAATAAAAATATTACAGATATTATGCTTGCCCAAATTAAATCAGTCATTATTTGTTACCTCATCAACAATAAAATCTTTGTAGAAAAATGCTCTGTCTTTCAAATAAAGTTCTTGAGATAATTCTTTTTTATATTCAAAATTTTTCTGTAAAATTTTTGAAATTCTTCTATCTACCATCATATTCCAATAGCAAAATTTTGCATCTGCATTTGCAGATGACAAGAGCTCCAGCGAAATTTCTTTAAATAACCCTTCATCCATATATTCAAAAATATCGGACAAATTAAAACAATCAAACTTTATGCCTGAATTTTTTGCTGCATTATTTATTGTACCTGTTTTAATATCAAGAGCATCAATATTTCTCTTAATTATATTGAAATTTTCTTCCTTTGCAAAATGAGGTAAAGCATAATCAAAATTATTCAATAAAATATAATTTACATAAGGATTATTCCACGTCGGAACATCCCGCAAAGCCCTATCTGCCCGCTCCTTTATATTTTTTGAAATCATTGAAACATCAACATACTTGAAAAATTCTTTATCTCTGCCCAATCGTCCCATAACAAATTTGTTAAAGAAAACTTTAAATAATGCCTTAAATTTCCAATTATTCCAAGTCTTGTCATAAAACATTTTCTGTGCCTGTATAGATTTTGGCAAAAATAACTCCGTCAAATTTTTTTGATTATGGACTAAAGGCATAATTTTATTTGCAAAAAGTTGAAAATAATGCTCAAATTTTCCTTGGTGTATAATTCCGTTTTGAATAATTTCGGGATTATGTTCAAAGTAATATCTGCTTTGAAGTGATAAATATTCTTCAATGGATTTATAAATTTCAAGGCGGTTTTGACAAGGCTTAAATCCTAATACTTTTAAAAATGTTTCATAATCGAGATGCTTAACAGAATATTTTTTCAATTCGCAACAAGCAATCTGAGGAACACTTAAATCAACCGCAACAACAATTTGAGGGTTTTGAGTAAGTAAAGATAGTGAATTATCACCGGCAGAAGCTATAGAAATACACTTTGAATTCGGGTTAATTTCAAACGCCCTGATTAAAAGTTCCGGATCTTCCCAGCAGTTGGCATAACGTATTTTATCAAATTTTGCTCTTTCTTCAATTCCCTTACTCATTTTTAATTATCCTTATCTGCCCTGTTGAGCCGTCCATTTCAATTTCATCACCATCTTTTAATGTTGATAAAAGATTATTTATTCCGACAATTGCAGGAATACCCATTTCTCTCGCAACAATAGCACTATGTGAGAGAATACTTCCCCTTTCCACTAAAATGCCCTTACTTATCGGGAATAACGGTACCCAACCCGGATCAGTACGTTCCGCAACCATTATACATCCTTCAAGCCCTTCAGATTCTGCAACAGAGTGAACAATTTTAACTTTTGCCCTTACAACTCCCGCACAAGCCCCAATACCGGATAAATCTCCATTTACATTTGAGGAAGTTTCTTTTGAAGTATAATCGTTTGCCGTATACACAATTCCGTATGTCGAAAATCTGTCCGCAGGATGTTTAGTTTCAAAATTTCCAAATTCTTCTTTACGGTTATTAATTAAGGTTTTAAAGTCAATATCAACAGAAGTTCCCCTAACGTAATTGAAAATTTCTTCTTTAGTCAAATAAAAAATATCTCTCTTATTTTCAATAATATTTTCGTATGCAAAAATTTTGCCTAATTCAAGAAAAATCTCTCTGACCAAACCGAATAATCTCGTTCGCTCAAAACGCAAATTTTCCCTGTTCTTTACTCGCAGTCTTGCATTTTTTAGAATAAATCCAAAAAACGGATTTTTTATTTTTTCTTTTACAATTTTTTCCGCATTTCGTCGAATTTCCTGTTCATGAATTTTTTCTTTTTCAAGGTCAATAATCCCCTGTTTTACATAAGAATTTATAATAAATTGTAAGAGAGACGGATCTTGTTTATAGGTAATTGTTTCCAGTTTAAGTTCGCCAATACAGCGATTACCGAATTTTTGGATAAATTCTTCTATATCTTTATCAACATTTTCCCCTTTACAGATTTTATTTGAAATTAATTTAATTCTTTTTATCGGTTCGGTTGAAATTATTCCGGTTTCACCCGTTAAAAGATCGTTTTGTAATGTACCGTTTAAATCAATTTTGAATAGCGATTTTTTTAAAAGCCCGTAAAATATCATTGCATAAAAATCGTTAACCAAAGGAGCTTGCCATTTTTTCATTAATTTGGATTCAAGTTCAAAATAAATTTCAACAAGCTCATTTGAATTTTTGCCTTCCAGCTTTCCGTTTTCATAGGGTGAAAGAGTTGAATTTATGTGTTCATAAAATTGTTCAATATCTTTTGGAAGTTTAAAAAGATTAATTATCAAAGATTTTATAAGGTTTGCCAAACGCAAATATTTATTTTTTTTGCTGGGTTTAACTTTTGGGATTTGGTTAAGTTTTTGTTTTACTCCCATCATTGATTCCATGAAACCGGCATTTATCTCATATCCGGGCATAAGCCTTAAAAGTCTGTACCAATTAAGTAAATTGTAATATACTCTGCCTTCAATTAAACCGAGCATTTGAAAAATATCTGAATTTTCTTCTATTAATTCTTGCTCAACACCCATAATTAATAAAAATTGTTTATACACTTCTGTGTATACATCTTTTATGAAAGAAAAAGTTAATGGTGTTGTTACTCCGGAATAGCTCTCTATAATATTTGAATTATCCCAAATAACCTCCTGCTGAGATTTGTCGGGCATATCTTCTAAAGTTGTAATCGGGCGTGCCTGCAAAATATATAGCTTGCTTCCTTCATAAGCCCACTCTATATCTTGCGGTTTTCCGTATATATCAACAATTCTTTTTACTTCTTTTGATATTTCTTTTATCTGCTCATCGGTCAAAGACGATGCTAACGAGTTTGTATTTTCAATCTGTTTTGTGCCACATCCCTTTTCTTTGTCAAAGACAATTTTGTATGGTTTTGAAGTAATATTTTTCTTAATATCATTTTCTTGAACGGTGTATGTATCAGCGTTTAATTCACCTGATACAAGTCCCTCACCAAGTCCAAATACACTTGAAATCACAATTTCATCCCGTTTTCCGGTAATAGGATTTGTAGAAAAAGCTACTCCGGAAACATCTGAATTTATCATTTCCTGTACAATTACACCTACTTTTATATCTTCATCAGCAAGTCCGTTTTGTTCTCTGTAAAACTTTATCCTATCCGAATTTGCAGAATTAATGACATTTTGAATTGTTACTTTTATATCTTCCGGTTTTACATACAAGAAACTTTCCATTTGTCCGGCAAATGAGTTGCTGCTGCCGTCTTCTCCCACAGCAGATGAACGAACCGCATATAATTTATCTTTTTCAACTTCAAAATTATCATCAGCAGAAGTTACAACACACCACTTTGGAACATTTACGCCGTTTTTTGTTAAAATATCAAGATTATACGCCTTGCCGCCAACTGTTTTTTCTTCCATTTACCCACCTATAAAATGCCATATCATAGGAATACCGCCTAAAGATAAATACATGCCTAATGTCCAAATTCCTGCCATAGTTTCAATTTTTGAAGCAAATTTCTGTTTTCTGTTTTTAAGAAATTGAAGTGCCGGAATTGCACAAAAAATCAAGAAAAATACTAAAAATATAAATGTCATTCTGCCAAAACCGGCATAAAAACAAGCTATATTTGCAAATATAAAAGTTGTAAATAAAACACTAAGCCAAACCATAGTTGAACCTTTTTCACCCCAAAGGTAAGAATATGTTTCAACTCCCGCTTCTTCAGCCTCTTGTGCTCTGATTTTTCGCCCGATTTCAATTACAACACCGTTTAGAAAGGTTACAATTAAGAATATAATTAATCCGTTTGGCATTGTCGTACTGTTATTATTCCAATCCAAACCTGTCGTGTAAAAGTCAATTACAGGCATTATCATCATATGCGAAACAAGATACGCTACAGGATGTTTTCGCAACCAATCACGCACAAAAAATTCTTTTGCCATAACGAACATGTAAATTATAACCAATGCCCATATCCATATCATCTTTGGGATAAACACAAAATTTAAAATGCACTGTAAAGTTATAATTATAAATATAAGCCATTTTAATTCTCTGAAACTTACCAGCCCTCTGGGAACTGCCCTATACGGACGGTATTTTGCATCATCTTCCGCATCTTTAAATTCATCAAAAAGCCTTAATAAAAAGAAATACCCAAAAGATGTCATTGCTCCGATAAGCAGGGTTAATAATGAAAAATTAAAATCCCCCCTCAAAATTTTTGAATATGACATTGCAGAAAATGCAAACGTAAAAACCATTAATCCGTATGAGAATATAGGAAATCTCTCAGACTGATATATCCAAAAACGTTTAAAAATATTAAAATCTTTTTCTTCCATCAAGCTGATTATACAACTTTCTCAACGTTTTGTACATCAAACAAGTATAGGAATTAATGTTTTAAATAAAAGATTTATATTTTTTTATAGCTTTTTATAACTTTTTTATTTGCGACAGGAGATGTATTTCCGTTAACATTGGTATTGGAGTTCTTACCACCCACATTCCATCTGAACCCAAGCTGTAACCCAACACCTGTTCTTCCGCCGTTTCTGATAAAGGTTTGGAAAAATCCTGTAAAGCGTTCGCCCCAAGATTTTTGAACACCAACACCGTATTGTACATACGGCTTAACGGATAATTGCGGTAATTTAACATCGTTTGCTTTGACGTTTGTTTTATCCATTACGTTCCAAACCATACTTACGCCGGCGTATGGCTGCCATCCGTTTTTCAAGTTGCCGATAATCTTTATGCTCGGAATTATTTGGATTGCATTCAAAGGATCGCTATCTACTTTAACTCCTGCAGAGTTTTTGTAATCAAAAGTGTTTACAAAAGTGTATCCTAAGAATAATGAAGGTTGAACAATAAGTTTACCTTCTTTAATCTCGAAATTATATCCGGTTTTGTTCGCGATACCCGATGTAATCATTGCAAAATTATCAGTGCCGCTTTGGATATAAGCTTCGCCGGCACTTGCACCTGCAGATGCAGTTATACCGGTGAAGAAATTACCTTTATATGCGGTAGCCGTTACACCCAGTGTACCGCCTTGGTGGTTCATACTTATACCTCTGTATGATTGGTGAGAACCGTTATATCCTACAAATGCGGACAAAACCCCTTTCCAATCATGTTTAAGAGTTATTAAGTCGCTGTCTCCTCCGAATAATGAACCGTACGCTACATTTGATACGTTAAGTCCGCCTTTTAAATGAACTTTTTCAAACGTTGTATATGGCTTAGTCCACATTGCCTGAGAAGTTTCCGGAATACTTGGTTTTTCATAAGCCGGAGTTTCTGTTATAGCATAATGATTCATATTCTCTGCAAGTTTACGATCAGCACTTGAATATTTTGTATATCTTTCCATATGGAAAAATCCGTCATGTAAGGTTTCCAATTGTGTTAAATATCCGCCGATTTGCGTTGCAACCGGAGATGCCATAATTGATGGGCTATATCCGTCAGAGCTGCCCCCGCCCCCTACAATATTAAATCGTCCGGTTTTACTGTCGTATGAAATATCATACTTATAAATTTTACCTTCTAATGTTTTAATATCTGTGGAAACGTGATCTTTTAGTTTATCGTTTGCAAAATAAATACTAAATCTGGATTTATTTGTATCGGAAAGAATGTTAAATTCATTTACCTTAATCATTCCGTTACCTTTTATTGAAGATGCTGAAATGGTATCCATTATTTGCTTATTCATATCAATATCGACTGCAAGATTTATGACATTTTTTAAGGTCAATGAATTAAAGTTCAAATTTCCGGATTTACTGTTAATTGCGTTAATATTTCCGCCGTTAAGGATATTTGCTTGAGGCAAAAATCCGGCTTCGTCTGATATATTAATCGTACCGTCGTTCAATTCAAAAGTGTCCGGAGCAAAACTTCCCGAGTCTTTTAGGTTTAATGTACCGTTATTTAATGTGTACTTCGCTTTTGATAAATCTTTTAAATCTACCGTTCCGCCTGAATGAATTATATTCATATCGGATACATTGCCGTTAAATTCCGTATCAGTGGAAATATTCATTTGTGCATCTTTTGTGCCGGCAACATTTCCGTTGAACGTAACTTTATTAGCACCTTTAACATCTATATTACCTCCGTTAGAAATCAAGGCATTTTGTGTTTCGTTACTACCGATTTCTACGTCTTTTGTTTCGGCATTAATCGTTATATTTCCTGCATTATTGGTAATATCTGCTTCTCCGGTATTTCCTGCAATATTTGAATCAACTATAGTAAGATTACCGCCGTCATTAGTTAGGGCATTGTTAAACCCTGAAAGTTCTTTCACATTTCTTAAAACAACATTTACACCATTTTGAACAACCATGCCGTCTAAACCGTTTTCGGTATATATAGAATTGTTATTGCCATTAATGTCAATATCGCTTGTAATATTGTTTTGATTATTCCCTTGCCAAGCAGTAACTTTTTCATCTTGGTTATTCGTTATAATATATTGATTAGATTCGTTTGCTATGGCATTAGCTAAGCCGCCGCCCGCATCGGTTGAAGAAAATACTATATATGAACCGTCGCTTACGTTTTTCGCCGTAACTTCATATGTTTTCTCACTCGTTGTAATTTCATAATCATCTTTTACAACACCGTTTACGTTTGTATTTGAATATTTAATTTCCAATCCGTCTGTATCAGCATCAGAAATCACATTAAATAGTGATAAATTAAGTGTTCCGTTATTATTAGTTACCGAAATAGTATCGGATTTTGCGTTAGCTAAATCCACATCAAATTGGTAATCCAAAGCGGCATCTATATCAAAAGTTTTTGGTGCAAATTCACCGACTATACCGTTCACGGTGTTTAAAATACTATCACCCTTAACATAGAAATTGTTATCGTTAATGTATCCGTCGGGGTTAGTTGTATTTGCGTTATTAGCATCATTTTGACCTATTGATAATTTACCGCCATATAGATTTATTGCAGAGAAAGCTTGTGTTTCATCGCCGACTCTTGCGTTAAATTGAACTTCTCCGGTATCACCGGCTGTAACAGGGGTTTCTGTTGTGCCGTCATAAGTATTGTAAGTAACTCCACTGTTATTAATATCTATGGTTGCAGTGTTTCCGTTATTTTCATATGCCGCAATAGAACCGTTAAATACGATTTTCTTTTCATCCGCAGCGTTTAATGATAATGTTCCGGAATAAGAACTTGTGTCAAAATAAATATCAGCACCGCCGTTATAATCAGCAGCATCCGCCCCTGCCGTGTTCCCGCTAAATATTACATCCTTTGTTTGAGCAATAATTGAGGTGTCTGCATTTTGTATATATATTGCACCGCCTTCTAACGCAGAGTTGTTAGTAAATGTTGAATCCACTATTTTTATAGGATAACTTGCAGATTCTCCGGCGAAATAAATTCCGCCGCCGGCTGAATAGTTACCTTCCGGATCTGCCTTGTTTCCGGTAAAAGTTGTGTTGTTAATAATAATAGGAACGTTACCTGCACTAATCATACCACCACCGACAGGAATACCCCATTCCATATAATGGTCTGTTGCTTTTACTATATTATTTGTAAATTCACTGTCTGTAATGTAGGTATAATTCTTTCTTCCCTGTCCGTCTGTATAATAACCGCCACCGGTACTTGCTTCATTATCTTTAAATATAGTATTTTTTATTAGTATTGGAGGTTTCGTATTTGAACCACTCATTCCTTGGTATACACCGCCGCCTTTTGAACAAGCTACGTTACCTTCAAATAGTACATTATCCATTGTTTGAATATAACCGCCGCTTAAAGATATAGCACCGCCATCATAATATGTACCGCCGTTATGATTATTTATAAATTGTGAATCTTTAATTAATGCTACATTCGTAGAGTCCCAACCGCTTATAGCGCCGCCCTCATCGTTTGAGGAATTGCCTTCAAATCTTGAACCTTCAACAGTGAGAGTAGCACTACCACCAAGGCTTATAGCTCCACCTGTATCTTTTTCCGCTACGTTATTGATAAAATAAGAATTTTTTACATTAACTATTCCGTTACCGTACAAAGCGCCACCGGCATAATTTGCATTTTTATTGCCATAAAAAACCGTGTTTTCAACATTCAGATTATACCTGCCGCCGGATACAACTCCCTCAACATCGGCAATAGTATTATTGTAAAAAATGCTGTCGGTTACATTTAAAGTGCCGTTTCCTGAACCGCTTACATATACTAACCTCGCATCCGTATTTTTCCCGTTATCTGTAAAAACACTATTTGTGATATTGGTAGTTATCGGTTTACTTATTGTTAAAAAATATCCTTTCCAATTATTCACTGAAGCATCGATATTTTTATATACAGAATTTCCATCTATATCCGTATAAGAAAAAGTATTATCGCTTGCATCTCCATTTGAGGATTTCCCTAAATTTGTTACATTAAGAGTTCCTCCGGTTTTTGCGACACTTAAAGAGTAATAATACCATCTGTCTGTATACTTATCCTGAGAAGAAAAAGAGTGATAATTTCCGTTGATTGTCTGATCTATATTTGATGTAAACGAAATAGGCATCGGATATGTGCCACCCTCTGCAGTAATATCGTTTGAGAAATTAATACTTGCTTCCGCTTTATTTGTATTTATATCAGCCCAACTCGTTACATCCGCGGCCTGCACAAAATTCGCATTACCTAAGCTTAATGCTGCCACAACAGACAATAATAACATTCTCTTTTTCATAATTTCAAAATACCCAATTCAGATCACACAAATACTATAATAACAGAAATTCTGTATCTTAACAACTTTTTATATATATTGAATAGTTGAACATATTATTTGCTACTCAATATCAAAGTCAAAATATGTGTCAGGATATGGCTCGTTTTCCAAAGTAAAATGCCACCACTCTGAATCTATACCTTTAAATCCTGCCTTAATCATTGTATCGTGCAAAATTTTACGATTTTTCTTTTGTTGTTTTGTTAATCTTTTGTAATCAGGATGGGAAATTTCTGAAAACAAATCAAAAGTTCCGCCCATATCAACAAAAGAACCGTCTTTTTTGATTATCGTCAAATCTATTGTTGAACCTCTTGTATGTCCTGATTTTTCCATTATATATTGACCTTTTAATAAATCAGATTTTTTTAACTCGGGATAAAATGATTTATCTCCTATATCTGCCGGATTGTTAATCCATTCAACAAAATTATACACAGCCTTTTGCGGTCTGTAAGTATCCCAGATAAGTAGTCTGTAACCTTGATTTCTTAAATCTTCCGCCGCATTTTTCAAGGCAGCAAGTGCCTCTTTTGTCATATACGCTACCGGTGCATGATATCCTTTTATTTTGTTTCCCGTAAAGTTGTTTGACGAATAATATCTAATGTCGTATGCTGCATCGTCAATAACTGTATATACAGGTGCAAAATCACTTTTGTCGTACGAAATTTGTGATGCATACGTATATGAAATCATACATAATAGTGTTACAATAAGTACAAATATCTTTTTCATTATAATCTCCCTTAAAAAATTTTTAAAAGCTATAATCAGTATATAATATAATTATGAAAGTGAAAAGTATATTATTAATATTATTCATTTTAGTTTTGATATTTTGCTATAAAACCTTTTCTATAAGCGGATTACAAGACTCAAGAAGGGTTGATGGCATAGTGGAACCTATTTATACACAAGATTGTTTTCCCAAAACCCTGAAACAGTCAGGTGTAACAAAAAACTGTTTTGAGCGTGCCAATTTAGGGCAAAATATTTTCTGCTCCAAATCAGAACTTAAAAAGATAAAAAAATATTACAAAAACGGACAGGACAAAGATCCGCTTAACAACGGTTCAGAAAACTTCTGTGCTGATTAATACAGTAATAAAATATTTGTATTAATACTTAAACTATGGAGATACAATTACACCAATACCCAAGTTCTGAGTTGCTCCAGAGTAATTTCCTGTATTGAATTTTAATACCGGTGTAACATTTTTACCTAATAATTCTTTTATTTTAATCATAATACTTGTTGTTACAGAAGGATTTTCTGACATTTTTTCTTTTACTCCGTCAAATTCATAACTATAAGTATTTTTCATTGCCGAAACAGTTGCTGTTATATCAAAATTTTTGGTATAAATATTACTCACAACTGAGCCTACATATGCGTGGCCGGTACTAGGCATATCATCTTCATAATGTATCCTTTTATATGTCAGATTTGTGGATAAATCTGCACCAAACTCTTTTGCTTTAAAAGCAATGCCGCCATTTAATTTAATTTCAGTATTGCTGCATTTGCCTTCATATTCTTTTAAATTTAGAAATCCGGTTTCTACACTGGCTCCGCCGTTAATGGATATGCTGCTGTTTGGAAAATCTCTTTTCCCGTGCGCAGCACCTCTAACGTAATAATATGACTGTTCATCATCTTTTTCGGCACCTAAAGCAAGACGCATTGATTTTTTGTATTTTCCGTATACTTGAGTCGAAAGTGTACTGGTTTTTGTTCCGTCTAGTTCTGTGCTGTTGTACATCCCAAATACACCTGTTGAAAGTTTTTTATTTGTATAATCTAAGGAAGCACCGTAACTTCCGACATTGTTGTTGTTTTCGATTGTTTGTCTTAAATTGCTTGAAAAATTAATAAATCCGCCATTTTTTTTTTTTTTTTTATACAAAGATGCAATGCGGACGTCGCTATTTTCAGAACCTGCACTAATTATTCCTTTTACGTGCCAATTCCCTTTGTTTTGGTCATTTAATGTTTTAAATTCGACATTATAATTTACTTCTGCATCTGTGTTTGTACTGTTAGCAGGTGCAGTGGTTTCGCCTTCGGCATCTTCTTCTGCCGGTTCGGTATCT
>ONTD01000118.1 GCA_900320675.1 uncultured bacterium | reverse complement strand
TTACTAATCTGATTATTAATTCCGAGATGCAAACTTCTACGTTTTGCTTTACCCATTTTTAAGCCCCTCCAAAGCAAGAAGAGCCGCTCCAATCATACCTGAATAATTACCGGCTTGAGCCTTAACAACTTTTGTCGGCTGAGTAACAATCTCAGAATTAACTTTTTCAGTTACATAGTCATAATCAACAAATTCAGCCATAGAACCGGATAACACAAAAACATCAGGATCGAAAATATCCGCTAATCCGATAATACCGTTGATTATATCAGTTTGCCAAATATTAAATATTTCACTCATTAATTTGTCATTTGATTTGACACCTGCAATAACATCATAGGTAGTAATATTAGGGTTTTTGGAGATTTCGGCCGCAGTAACCCTCAAACCCGTACCCGAGGCATAAGCTTCAAAACAATCATTACTGCCGCATGTACAAGGTCTTGAAATTTTACGATTCATTTTAAAATGCATTTCACCTGCCGCACCGCTTTTACCTTTATACAACTTATTATCTAAAATTATTCCGCCGCCAACACCTGTTCCTAAAGTAAGCATAACAGAATAAGAAAATCCTTTTGACGCACCCAAAATATGTTCCGCCCACGCAGCACAATTTGCATCATTTTCAACATACACAGGTTTTTTGCTCAAAAGCGTAAAGTCAGTATTAGGATACTCTTTTGCAATATTTCCGGTAGAACCTAATATCCCGTCATTAGTATTGTTTACAGCTCCGCACGTAGCAAATGCCACTGTATCAACGTCATTTTCGTATTTTGAAATTATATTTTTAAATAAATCTATAATCTCCGGATAAGTTTTTGGGGTAGAGTGCTTCTCTATTTCCGCAACAATTTCTCCGAATTCGTTAATAATTGTATTATATATCTTAGTTCCGCCAACATCTATAGCTAAAGCTTTCTTCATTTTCTACCTCTTGTTAAACACGTTTTCAAATCATTAACGAATCTTTTTATTGCAATGATTTCAGAAGCTTTGCTTGTTTCAATTTTTGCAGACAATTTACTTGAAGATTTTGATAGGTTTAAATTATTTTCCATCAAATTTATCAATGTTTTAGCCTTATCTAAATTTGACACCGGTCTTAACGGGAATATTTTCATTTATCAGAACTCCTCTGTACAAATCTTTTGGTAATTAACTGCGGACGAGTAATAGCCGAACCGATAACAACACAATGAGCACCGAGTTCAAATGCTTTATCAACCTGCCAAGGCTCCCAAATTCTGCCCTCAAGTACTACAGGCTTATCTGTTTCTTTTATTAACTCAGATAACAAATTGAAATCCGGTTCATCCTGAGAAACTTCGCAAGACTCTTTAGTATATCCGGATAAAGTTGTAGAAAGAATATTTGCACCTAAATTTGCCGCATTAACACCTTCTTCAACCGTTGAAATATCTGCCATTGAAACTCTTTTATTTATTTTTATATATTTTATAATTTCTTTTAATGTGCAGCCGCCTTCTCTGGGCCTCATCGTACCGTCAAAAGCAATAATATCTGCTCCGGCATCTACAAGAGAAATTACCTCTTTTAAGGTAGGCGTAATATACACTATTTCCTGCCAATTTTTTGGGATAACATCAGGTTTCGTAAGACCTATAACAGGAACTTCAAAAAGTGTCTTTGCATTTTTTACATCTCTTGCGCCGGCAACACGCAATCCGCCTGCTCCACCCTTAACAACAGACTTCATCATTGCAACCATGCACTTTTCCAAATACAACGGCTCCGACGGCATCGCTTGAACCGACACTATAACCTTATGCTCTAAACGTTTTATAATATCCATACGATAATTATATTATAAAAATTTTAATTTGTGCATACAATAAAACAAGAGAATAACATTTCAAAACCTCAAGACAATATCAAAAATTGTCAATCAAAGTTTAATCATAATATTCTCTTGAAAACTTTGTATATACTTTTAAAAACCTACTGTTTTTTTAATTTTATCAAAAACTTTTCCTACAAAATTAGAAACTAAACCTTCATCTTCTACAAATTCTGTTTCCTTAGAGGATGTAAAAATATCATCCTGTCGTTTTGAAAATATGCTTTCATCCAGTTGCTGCCGCCTGTCTTTTTTATCTTTTTTCCGCTGCTGCATATATCCAAGATTACCGCCGCCTCCGTCGTTATTCATGTTAGCGGCTTCCCGTATCATTGGTTTTACTCCGCTTGCTAAACTGAAGTTTAAATCACTCATAACATTTACCTTATATTTTTCCCTATATATATAAAGTATTTTATTTTTAAAAATTGTTACATGTTATTCACTTTTTGTAATATTTTTTAACATTCAATATTAGCATTAAAAAACCCTAAACCGGAATTACCAAGTTTAGGGCTTTTCAATTATACTGTTATAAAACTACTTTAGGCTAACACTTACAGAAGTACCTTTCTTAGAAATAGAAACTTTGTCTTCTCTTGCTAACCATCCAAGACCTAAATCAGCAAAATTACCTTTTAAGTCTAAGTCTTTTTTCATTTTTGAAAAAGTAGTTGTACCGTTTGAATTTAAATAGTTATAAATTGCTCCGGCAGATGATCCGATTTCTTCCATTAATTCTTGCATTTTAACCTCCTATACTTTTATAAATGCATACTTATCTTTCCCTGATACGATAATGATAGACTAAATTTTTATAAAAAGCAATAGGTTATTTTACGTATATTATTTGTAAAATTTACACTTGTTTTTATGGTAAAATACAACGTAAGGAGTATTGATTAATTGATTATAGAGAGTACGTTATCGTCAGATAAAACGGAAATTTTAATTAACAGATATGCATCATTACTAAACAACGGCATCGATGCATCAAAAATTCTTGTGCTTGTACAAAATTCTAAATTGAAAAATGAATTTATTGATAAAACGCTGGATAAATTGGAAATCAACTGTTTTGAAAAATTACAAGTGCACTCTTATTTTTCCCTTGTTTATAAAGCAATAAACGATAATTGGGCTTTTTTAGAAAACAAAAATCCTTTTCCTAATCCAAAAATTTTACCTAATTTAACCGGACTTGAAGTTTCGCAATTCATCCTAAAAGATATTTTAAAAAAAATTCCGTTTAAAGGATATAATTCAAAAAAATCATTAATGCACCAGTTATTTAGAAGATATTCACTTATAGTTCAAAATAATCTTTCCGACGAGGAAATTGAATACCGTACAAGGATTTTACAAGAATCATTTGCACAAGATGCAAAACAAGCATTAAAAAATTTGCTTAAACAAACGCTTTACCTGAGAGATTTTGATTACCTGAGGCAAGGACTTGTATTTGAACACATATACAAGAACACAAATTATTTCAAGAATATAGAATATTTAATACTGGATGACGGGGACGAAATAACTCCGGCTTGTTACAGTTTTATTGAATACCTAAGACCGCAACTAAAAGACTGGGCTATCGCATTTGACAAAAAAGGAGCCAGCCGAATTGGATACTTAAGTGCCGATAGAACAGCGGTTTGGGAATTCGAAAATCTATTTAATGAAACGGTAAAAACAATTGATACAAAAACAAAATTAAAATTTGATGCCGAAAATTTATACAATAACATTACCAAAAATGAAAACAACTTATTAGAAAACTTTTCAATGCAATCCCCGTCAAAACGCTCAAAAATGATTGAGCTTGCAGGGAAGAAAATTAATGAATTACTATCTGATAACGTATTGCCGTCTGAAATCTCCATTATCACTCCGGTGATTGATGAAATGCTAAAATTCACTCTACCGGAAATTTTAACCGCAAAAACTCGCCTCAAGTATCTAACCGGAAGCGAAAAGCTTATTCAAAACAAACTTGTTCTCGGCTGCTTGAATATCCTGAAACTTAATACAAATCTTAAGGAAGATTTAACTGAATTTGATATCCGCTCTGTATTATTGAATTTTTTACATATTCCTCTAAAATATTGCAGGGAAATTTTAAATCAATTTGAAAAGACAAAAACACTTATCCCATACGAATTTGAGAACGCAGAATACACCGCAAAATACCAAAAATTAATTGATGTCATAAACAACGTACTGCCTTCAAACGAAAAATTATCTGAACAAGTTTATGAGATATATTCAAGTCTTACCTCATTTACAACGTATGAACCAAATGAAATAATTAAATTTAATTTTTTTATAAAACAACTTGAAGACTTTGAAAAAGTATACGGAGAAGAATTCAAAAAACGAAAAGAAGAAATAATAACGCAACTGGAAAACTCAATAATTTCAGAAAACCCATACTCCGTCACTGAGATTAATTCAGATGAGATAGTAATCGGCACTCCTCAAAAAATTATCGACAATCAGATAAGAACAAAATACCAATTCTGGCTTGACATTTCAAGTCAAGAATGGGTTAAATCAGATACGGGGCCATTGTATAACTCATGGGTATTTCAAAAAGGCTGGACAAAAGACGAATACACAATAGAAGATAACATTGAATTAAGTAAAGAAAAAACGGCGAGAATTTTGAGGAAATTAACCCTATGTGCAAATGAAAAAATCTACACATATTCATCCCTATTTGACGGAAACGGGCTTGAGAATTTCGGCGGGATTGAAGAATATATAAAAATTCAGCAAGAGATTTCACAAAAAGAACCTGACAACAAACAACCGGTATTTAAGATAATCCCAAGAGAAGATCAAAAACCTGTACTGGAATATAAAAAAGGACAAATGGCAATTTCAGCAGTCCCCGGTGCCGGAAAAACCACAATTTTGCTTGCTCTCATAATAAAATTGCTTGACAGAGGGATTAACCCCCAAAACATTTTTGTAATGACTTATATGGAATCTGCTGCAAGAAATTTTAGAGAAAGAATAAAATCAGTAAGAGAGAATTCCTCGGAACTGCCGTATATCAGCACTATTCACGGGCTTGCGTTAAGAATACTCAAAGAAAACGGCAATTTTGAACGACTCGGACTAAATTCTGATTTCGACATCTGCGACGACACTCAAAGAACACGAATTATCCGAGATGTAACAAAAAAAATTAATATCGATGAAAAGGATTTAAATGACTTTATACAAGGAATTTCTGTATATAAAATAGGAAGAGGTTCTTTTGAAAATATAAAAAATAAAGATAAAAAACTCCTTAAATTTAAACAATTTTTTGAAGAATACCAAAAGATATTAAACGAAAACAATTTGATTGATTACGATGATATATTGTTAATGTCGGTAAGGTTATTAGAAGATAACGAAGACATAAGAAATTATTATCAAAACATCTGTGAATATATAATAGAAGACGAAGCTCAAGATTCATCTTCTGTCCAACAAAGTTTGATAAACTTGTTGAGCGGGAAACACCGCAATCTGATAAGATGCGGCGATATAAATCAAGCAATTACGACAACATTTACCAATGCAGACGTTAAAGGATTCAGAAAATTCATATCTGAAAGTCAACAAGTTAGTATGAACTGTTCTCAAAGATGTAGTGAAGATGTCTGGAAACTTGCAAATACAATACTTCTAAATTCCGAAACACAAGAAGAAACCAAAGAGGCTTTTTATCACATAATTATGCAACCGGTAGAAGGCAAAAATCCGATATCAGAAAATGCAGTAAAATCACAAATTTTCGACACTCCGACCGAAGAGAAAAATTATATATTAAAAGAAATCAAAAATGCATTCCAAAAAAATCCTAAATTAACCGCAGGAATTCTTGTCCGAAACAACAAACAAGTTGTGGAATGGACAAATTTTATCAATAACAGCGGTCTGAAATGTATCACCCGAAGTGAATGCCTTGAACAAAAATCAATATTTAGAGCAATATTTGCAGTACTCAAAATGATACTAAATCCGTTTGATAACAAAACTATTTCTAAATCATACGAAACTTTATCCGAACTTGGATTTTATGATAAAAAATATGTTTCTGAAATTTCAAAATATAAAACGGCGTTTATTGAAACCGACATAGATTCAATCAACCCCAATTCTCTTTCACAATTTTTGTGGGATTTGAATTATTGGACAAAATTTCCGCACCTGACATTAGATGAACTCGCAATCAAAATCGGGTTATATTATTTCACCGGAGAGATAGAAAAATCAAATATATATTTAATTTCAACCCTCATAAAGCGTTTGTCTTTTGAAACAAAAAATATTGGCACTATAATGGAAAGACTTGAAGAACTATCAAAACGAAATAATCTTAGCGGATTTAAATTTTTCTCCGAAGAAGATGAAAATGATAAAGGAATTTTTGAGGGGAAAGTACAGATTATGACTTTGCACAAATCTAAGGGAGATGAATTTGATTTAGTATTTCTGCCGGAAATGACTGAACGAAATCTGTCAATTGATTTTTCAAAACTAAAATTTAAAGGTTCCGATTTTACGGAACAGATTAAAGCTCTCAATCTAAATTACAAAACTAAAACCGAATACGAAATGAAACAAGAGATTATTGCGGAAAACTTGCGATTACTATATGTCGCAATTACAAGAGCAAAGAAGAAACTCTACATTACGGCTTCCAAAAAAGTCAAAGTATTCGGAAGATTAAAACCTGAAGTTGAAAATAAAATATTTTCAATTATCGGAACAACAAATTAAAGGATAAATTATGCAAATATTTTCACCAAATATGTTAAAAACTTTTGAAGAATGCCCGAAAAAATACGAATTTCGATACATTCAAAAACTAAGCGTACCTCAAACCGCAAAAATATTTGAAAAAGGTAAAAAAATCCATGCACTTGCACATTATTACCTAAGAGGAGATTCAATTGAAAAATTCCTTTCTACCCTTAATGAAGAGGAAAAACAGCTCTGGGAAAAACTACTTAAAAATGAATATTTTCAAAAAAAATACATAAACTCAGAATACAATTTAACGGCAAGACTCGGAGAATACTGGATTGGCGGGCGATTAGATGCATTTATGAAATCTGAAAATATCTACTACATTCTTGATTACAAAACAGGTGCAATCCCTAAAAATCCTCAAGAAGATTTTCAAACAATGATTTATTTAATATGTGCCGAAAAAATTCTCTCTAAAGGCTGGGGACAAAACTTTAACTTAAATTTTGTATACATAGATTTAAAAAATAATAAAAATCATTTGATAGAATTTGATACCGAAAAAAAAGAACACTATACAGCGTCAATTTTATCTGCATGCAAAAAAATTACAACGGAAAAAACTTTTAACAAAAATTTAACCCGTTGTAATTTCTGCGAATATAACAAATTTTGTAACAACAAAGCCTAAATTCCGATGATTTTGTTGAACAAAGAACCTAAAAGTGAACGGCTTCTTTTATTCATTTTCTTTTGAAGCCTAAAAGATCTGCTTAAACTCGTCTCATCAAGTCTTTTTTCACTTACGCCGCGCAAATACGCAATATCACTAAGACTTAATTCGGAACCTTGCGCAATAGCAAACATATTATCAACTACGTCCTGACCTCTTTCCTCTGCGGTTCTGTATTCGTCTCTTATTTTTCTTAATTCACCGTTATCAAGGAATTTGCCTCCGCAAGTATAGCACTCATCAACAGAAATTTCTCTTTTCACACTTGAATAATTTTTAACCATTTTAGCTCCGCACGCAGGACAAAAACGGTCTTCGGATTCATCAACTTTTTCAAAAGTCTTACCTTCAATCTCTTTTAAAATTTCTTCAATATTTTCAGTTTGCTCATCGAATTTTTCAAATTCTCTGTTATCAAAGAACATTCCTCCGCAACCCTCTGTGCAAATATCTATATTAACTCCCGCAGACGGCACAAAAATCTTTTTCATTCTTTTCCCGCAAGCCGGACATTCAATCGTTTCGTACGTATCAGCCATAACAATACTCTCCTTCTATTACGAGGTAATATTAGCATATTTTAAAAGATATTGTCAACCGACAAAACTTATAAAACAGCCTTTATCGCAGAAATCATCCCACCTTCATCGGCAATATTTTTCCCTGCAATATCAAACGCCGTTCCATGCCCCGGAGATGTTCTTATTATATCTAATCCTATAGTCATATTAACCGTTTTATCACCTGCAACGGTTTTTATCGGAATTAATCCTTGATCATGATAAGCGGCTATATAACAATCATATGGCGGCTTTTTACCGCTACAATATGCTTTTGCAGCCCCGACGAACAAAGTATCAGAAGGCAACGGATTTGTAATATCGACATTACTTTTCCTCAGCATATCAACTGCAGGCTGCATAATATCACGTTCCTCAACCCCTAAAATTCCGTCCTCACCCGCATGAGGGTTTATTCCGCACAACGCAAATTTAGGGTTTTTAATATTAAATTTATCCTCAAAAATTTTCTTTAAATCCAACACTTTATCGTAAATTAGATTCTTTGACAGGTTAATTTCTTTTAAAGCACAATGCCTTGTCAACAGCAATACACGAAATTCATCAGCAACAAAAAGCATTTCCGCATGCTGACCGTCATGAGCCAAAAATTTATTCAAAACTTCGGTCTGTCCGTTAAAAATTCTTCCCGCCATATGCATAGCATTCTTGGCAACCGGAGCGGTAACAATAGCTCTTGGCTTTATTTCACAAACCTTTTTTAAACTCTGATATGAAAATTCCCCACCCTCAGAAGTTACTTCACCGGCTTTTATATTACCTTCATACGGAATTTCTATTACTTCGTACGAATTTTCTAATTGACCGTAATAATCTAATATTTTTTTATTTGAAACAATCACCACCTCATCTGAAGCAAGCCCCAATTTGTTCAAGGCTTTTATGGTAATTTCCGCCCCTATCCCATTGGGATCTCCGGTTGTGATTGCAATTTTATTACTGTAATTATTCATGTGTTTCAAAATATTTTAAAATTTCAATTAAAGTATTAGTACCGCCAAGATTACCTGATTTAGTAACAATCCATTGAGCATTATGATCCAAACTTAGTGCAATAGCAGGGGCAACTTCATCAATTAATTGCAGCTGCAATGCATTTATTGAATTACAGCACTTATATGAAGTTTCTCCTCCCAATAATATCAAAATTACTTCCTTTTGTTTTATAACCCGCCTTGTTAAATCAGCAAGAAAATCGGTTATCATTGACGCTAATTTTTCTCTTGTTAACTCCGCATTCAATGATGTATCGGAAAATCCGTCAAAATTACCAACAACATTTGAAGTATGGACAATAACTATGTTATTCTGCCCCAAGTTGTTCACTACACGATTGACCAACTCATCGGTAACTCCGCTTAATATATTTTCAAAATCCAATTTTACAACCAAACTGTTTTCATCAAAATCATCCGCTGCTTCAAAGGTTTGAATTTGTTTTGCGGTAATATCCGTAGCACTTCCGGATATAACTAGCTTTGGAAGCTCCGGTATAGTCTTATTTATATGATGAGGTTTTAAATCAGAAAACCAAATATCGCTTAACACCCTTGCACTTGCTGCCGTTCCTACAGGCAAAATATTATATTCGGATTTATTCATAGCAAGTAATATCTGTTCTATGTCCGTTGTAGATACAGCATCCACAACGATAAGTTTCTTTCCGGATGCAATCATTTCATTTAATGATTTTAATATCGGACCTGCACCTTTCATAACATAACGCAAATCCAAAGCTCCTACAATATCTTTGCCTTCTTCCCCAATCTGATTTTTTAGCAGCGTAGGTAAATGAGATTCTCTAATCGGCGAATACGGATCTCGTGCCATTTCTGTTCTTTCTATCGGTATACCTCTCAAAAGATGGTATCCGCCCACAGTTACCCTGCCCTCAGCAGGAAATGCCGGAATTAATATCGCCGCATCCCATCCTAATACCTCTAACATTGCTAATGTTTCAACAGCAATGTTTCCCCGCACAGTAGAATCAATTTTTTTGAAAAAATAATCAGGATTAAATTTTTCTGACATCACAGATGTAATGTGCTTAACTTTTTCATAAGCCATCTTAGGCTCAATGTTTCTCGACTCAGTCGATATCGCCCAAGTCTGAGTACCAATTTTATTTAACCCTTCCACCTCTTCACTTAAAAGTATCTGCGTACCTGCACCATGTATATGAAACTGCAAGGCAGAATCATTTGCGCCGGTCAAATCATCGGCAATAATACAAGCAACACTTGAATTTATAATCATACTACTTCCGCATCTCTTTTAGAGCCAAGCAATCTGATACTATTGGCAATAATTATAAATCTCTCTCTATCACCACCGGTCGCCTTATCAGTCCACTTGTCTTGTTGTATACGACCGTCAATTGCAACCTGAATACCTTTTTTTACATATTCACCCGCAAACTCAGCCTGCTTATCCCACACATCAACATTATACCAGTCGGTAACTTCAGCTTTTGTTTTTGAATCCCATCTGTTTACAGCAACTGAAAAATTCGCTTTTACTTTGCCGGATTCAAAATATCTGATTTCAGCATCTCTGCCTACTCTTCCCACAATTACTACTGTATTCATCCATACCTCTTTCTCTAATACATCTTAGTACATATTACAATAAAAACAACCCCCCGTTAAACATGTATTAAAAAACATTAAGAGATAACAGAATTAAATTACACTTAACATAACTTTACAAACTGTTTATAAAAAGGCAATATTTTTAGGAATAAATACTTTATATATATGTAAGATATAACGAGAGAGAGTAATAATATGTTAGCAAATCCACAAGCACAAAAATTCGGAACAATTACCGCAAAGAAAAACAAAGTTCAAAATCATGCGGAATTCGACCTTGAATCATATAAATTTATCGGCAAAAATGACAGAAGAATGAGATTTAACAATGCAAAAGATCCTATTTACTACATATTTGATTGCATTGAAAACAGACCGGTAAAAACATTGGCAAAAGAATTTGTTAAAGATACATTTTTTGAAATCGCAAACTTTGTATCAAGAACCGTTGGATAATAGGAAAAAGGAAAAAGCTAAGGAACAATCGTTAAGGAAATTAGGATAAGGAAAAACAAAGCCCGATATTTATCTCGGGCTTTATTTTTGCAAATTTTATTTTCACAAAGAAAAGGCTACCCTATATAAGGATAGCCTTTTCAATATATCATTTTAAAAATTAACCTGCAATAAGGTCTTTAACTTCTGCTGCAAAAACTTTCGGATCCAATTTCAATCCCGGTCCCATAGTTGTTGCAAGGTAAACAGATTTTACAAAAGTACCTTTTGCTGAAGCCGGTTTAGCTCTTAAGATTGCATCAGCCAATGTAGCATAGTTTTTAACTAAGTCTTCTTCACTGAATTCAGCTTTACCGATAGGACAGTGAATCATACCCTGTTTATCAGCACGGAATTCAACTTTACCTGCTTTAGCATCTTTAACAGCTTTAGCAACATCCATTGTAACAGTACCGGTCTTAGGGTTTGGCATCAAGCCTTTAGGTCCTAACACACGACCTAATTTACCCAACATACCCATACAATCAGGAGTTGCTATCAAGGTATCAAATTCAAACCAACCGTCTGAAATTTTATCGATAATTTCTTCAGCACCTGCAAAATCAGCACCAGCTTCTTTTGCTTCAGTAGCTTTAGCACCTTTTGCAATAACACAAACTCTTACAGTTTTACCCAAACCTGCCGGAAGTACGACAGTTGAACGGATTTGCTGATCAGCTTGTCTTACATCAATACCTAATCTCATGTGGCATTCAACTGTTTCATTGAATTTAGACAATTCTTTAGATATCTCTTTTAGTTTTTTAATAGAATCAACTGCAGTAGCCGGTTGAGTAAAATCAGCCAACATTTCCTGCATTTTCTTTTGTTTTTTAGTTAATTTTGCCATTTTAAATTTTCCTTTCGTGGTAATAGCGGACAATTCTTTAAAGGTAAATTTTATATGCCTTGCATAAAAACCTTATAGACTTAAAAGACGTTGTCCTTCCATCTTACTAATCTTTCACTGTAACACCCATAGCTCTGCAAGAACCTGCAATCATCTTAACTGCTGCATCCATAGTGGTTGCATTCAAGTCGTTCATCTTAATTTTTGCAATTTCTTCCAACTGAGCACGAGTAATCTCAGCAACTTTGTCTTTATTCGGAACAGCTGAACCCTTAGGTATATTCAAAGCTTTCTTAATCAACACCGGAGCCGGTGGAGATTTGATAACGAATGAAAAACTTCTGTCCTCATAAACATCAATAATTACAGGAATAATATAACCTGCTTGAGATTCTGTTTTAGCATTGAACTGCTTACAAAAATCCATAATGTTTACACCGTGTTGCCCTAATGCAGGACCAACCGGCGGTGAAGGATTAGCCTTTCCTGCTTCAATTTGAAGCTTGATTTTTCCTACTACTTTTTTTGCCATTTTTTTCTCCTTTTGTGGTAATCACGGGGCAGTTAAGTCCCTTCCACGTTTCTTTGTACTTTGCGATGCGTAAGGCGCATCTTACTATTAATATGCTATAAAATTATTATAGTTTATTTATTTGCTTATATTCCAATTCAACAGGAGTTTCACGTCCAAATATTGAAACATTAGCTCTTAGTTTAGATTTGTCAGGATATACTTCAATAATATCCGCAATAAAGTCTGCGAACGGTCCTGAAACAATTCTAACTTTATCACCGGCTTTAACATCAAGTTCAATTTTTTGAGATTGAGATGATGAGCGGTGAAGAATTTTCTTAATTTCACTTTCTCTTGCAGGGATAGGACGTTTTGCGGAACCTACAAATTTTGTAACCCCTGCGGTGTGTCTTACAACATACCAGCTATCTTCGTCCATAATCATTTCGACAAGAACATAACCAGGGAATATTTTTTCTTCACGTTCCTGTTTTTTACCGCCTTTAATCTGGGTAACTGTTTTTTGCGGAACCTCTATGCGGAAGATTTTTTCACCCATGTTCATGTATTCAATACGTTTTTCAAGATTAACTTTAACCTTGTTTTCGTGTCCTGAATAAGTGTGAACAATATACCAACGTTTTTCGTTATTTTTCGCTTTTTTAGCCTCTTCTTGAGCTTGAACGGCTTCTTCGGCTGCTTGTTGTTCAGCCAATTTATCTTCGTTCAATTCTTCTTCCATAGATTTTTGTTTCTTAGTCATAAGCCACCTTTATTCTTTATTATTTTATAAATCCGGTTACTACTTTATTAAGCCGAAAATAGCTTTGTAAATTATGTCCATCAAATAAACCGCAACTGTAAATGAAAATACAATAACTATTACGAAAATTGTTTCCATGACAACTTGTTGTTTTTCCGGCCAAGTTATTTTACCCCATTCGGCACGAACACCTCTGAAGTACCTTTTCACTGATTCTATAAATGAGTTAAATGAATTGTCCATAATTTTTCCTTTTAATTTTTAAATCGCGCCCTGAAGGACTCGAACCCTCGACATCCGGTTTTGGAGACCGACGTTCTACCAACTGAACTAAGGACGCATTCCTTGAGTTGATAAGATTATAAGACTTTAAGCAGCTAAGTTCGTTACATTTCTGTTTATAATTTCTATTTTAATACACAATAGAACCGACAGCATCGAACTTAGCGTCCTATTGTCTTAACGTCTTTACTTAGTTTCCTTGTGGTTAGTATGTTTCTTACAAGTCGGGCAATACTTGCTCAATTCAAGTCTGTCCTTGATATTCTTTTTGTTTTTTACGGTTGTATAGTTTCTTTCCTTGCAATCTTCACAAGCTAAAACTACCATTCTGTCATTTTTACCTTTGATACCCATTTTATTCTTCCTTTTTGTTTTTGTATTTTTCCTTAATTGCTCTAACTGAGCTTGTTTTCGCCATTTTTGCCCTTAAAAATGTTTTGCTTTTTAAGAGAGAATGTGAAACAACACATTCTTAATTTATCGGCTTACTGAACAATAATATAATAAAAGATTTTAAAATGCAAATAAATGTTAACTAATAATAAGTTTTTAATTGCACTAAAAAAGCACATCGGCATGCCAATGTGCTTCAATAAAAATTTTAATCTCAATAAACTACTTTATAGCGAATTCATCAGATTTCGGAGCGGAACTTTTATAGTAGGAAGAACCTGAGCCTGAGCTTGTTCTTTGTTGTTCCATATATATCTGACCGTTTTTAACTATCTGCTGCAGCTTACTTAAATCAGTTTCTATATTTGTCAAAACCTGTTCAGCGTATAATTCTGCACCTTCTTTTGTTTTTATTGCATCTTCAGCAGCTTGAGAACGGATATTATCAGCTTCTTCAAGAGCTTTTCTCTTCAACTCTTCGCATTCTTCCTGAACTTGATTTCTTATCCTAAGCCCTTCACGTTCAACAGCTTTTATAAAATCAGCCTCGCTTAATTTTCTTTCAGCTTCCATCTGCGCATCATTAATAATTTTTTCTGCACGCTGCTGAGCTTCCATCTGATGTTCTTCAATACGCTTTAAGAAATTTCTTGCATCTTGGATTTCAGGAGGAATCGTAGCATAAATTCTTTCAATTAACGTATATATTTCCTCAGGTTTAACAACTACAAATTTTCCGGGAATAATTGTAAAACCGTCCTCTATTGCCATCTCCAATAATTTTAATAATTCGTATACTCCAGTTTGTTCCATGGTTTTCACACACATTACCTTTCTAACTACATGATTTTACATAAGCTAAAAATAATTGTCAAATAATTTTAAGCAAAATATATTTATGTACTTAACATACTTAAATAATTAATTATCCGATCCTTAAATTCAATAAATTTATAGCAAATTTATACTTCTGACTTATTAGCCATCAAATATTCATACACCGGTTCCGGTACAAATTTTGAAATATCCCCGCCGTTTAGGAAAATCTCTTTTATAGTACTGGAAGATATAAAATTATACTTAGGTTTTGTCGTCAAAAAAACTGTTTTTATATCTTCGCACAAAGCGCTGTTGGCCTGAGAAAGTTGAAGCTCATATTCAAAATCAGATACGGCACGCAACCCTCTTATCAAAACTTTTGCACCTTTTTTCTTGGCATACTCAATTGTAAGACCGTCAAAACTATCTGCCTCAACATTATCCATGCCGGCAATACTTTGCTTTATAAGATTTACTCGTTCCGATACAGGCAAAAACCCCTTTTTTTCGGAATTTTTTGCAACTGCTATAATGACTTTGTCAAAAATTTCCGCACCGGTTTTTAATATATCCAAATGTCCTTTTGTAATCGGGTCAAAACTTCCCGGATAAATCGCAATCTTCATAAAACAAGTATACTACAAAAATTTTTTATAATTAAAATTTTGTGGATAAAAATACTGTAACATAATACCAAAGGGTGTAATTAAATTTGTGCGAATATA
>ONTD01000055.1 GCA_900320675.1 uncultured bacterium | reverse complement strand
TTTACCCTACACGCACCCGCTTTATATTTTTATATTTATGCAGACTTCATCATATATTGAATTATTTTTATAAGCTTGTTATAATATGACAAAGAATTAGGGATAACTTAACCGGAGTAAAATTATGATGACAGCAACAAATTCTATGTCTAACGATATTAACAAATTGTCAAACAGAGATTTAATTTCAGCAAAACATACTATTGATAAAGAAATAAGTGCAATACGAGTATTAGAAAGCGAATTGGATGAGTCGCTCACAAAAGCACTTGATATGATGCAAAATGCAAAAGGCAGGGTAATTTTGACCGGCATGGGAAAATCTGGTCATATAGCAAAGAAAATTGCAGCATCTTTGGCTTCAACAGGAACCCCGTCATTTTTTGTACATCCAGCAGAAGCAAGTCATGGCGATTTGGGAATGATTACATCAGATGATGTTATCATCGCTATTTCAAATAGCGGAGAATCCAAGGAATTGGTTGATATATTAAATTATTCAAAAAGATTTGGTATTAAGCTTATTGCGATTACTAAAAATCCGCAAAGTTCTCTTGGAAAAGCAGGTGATGTAGTCTTAAAATTACCTAATAACGGAGAGGCTTGTCCTCTGGGGCTTGCACCAACATCTTCAACCACGGCTACTCTTGTTTTAGGCGATGTGTTGACTGTTGCGATGATTGAAAGATGCGGATTTTCAAAAGAACAATTTAACCAACGTCATCCGGGCGGAAAGCTTGGTTCTGTACTTCAAAAAGTTTCCGACCTTATGCACAAAGGTGAAAGCATGCCAATCTTGCCATATAACGCAAGTATGCACGATGCCCTTATTGAAATGACATCAAAGAGATTGGGCTGCGTAGGGTTCATAGATGAAAGCGGAAATCTTACGGGAATTATCACCGACGGAGACCTTAGAAGATGCCTTAGCTCAGATATATTAGAGAAAAAAGCGTGTGATGTTATGACTGTTAATCCAAAAGTTATATCACCTGACGCTATGGCAAGCGAAGCTGTTAAACTCATGCACGAAAAGAAAATTACAAATATCTTTGCAGTTGAAAACGGTAAGCCTGTAGGCGTAATTCATATTCACGACTGTCTTGACAGCGGAGTTGTATAGTTATCACAAAGGGGAGAGTTTTTGAGATGGAAAATAACAATAAACCGATTGTAAGCCTAATTTCCAAGCCAAGCAATATGCTTAAAACTATTTACACAGCTTGCAGGACTTGTTATAGTGCGGATTGCCCGCAAAATATCTACAATAGCGCTGACGATGAAGAAAAAATGCTTAAGTTAATTGAAAGAGTAGTCTCTTCAGGGCATTATTCAACAATTGAGCATATACAGGTAAGTTTTGCTATTTCAAACGTTTCAAGAGCCTGCACCCATCAACTTGTAAGACACAGACATATGTCTTTTTCACAAAAATCACAACGCTATGTTAAGGAAAAGGGACAATTTGATTATCTTATACCGCCAACTATTGAGAAAAATCCGGAACTCAAAGAAAAATTCACCAACTTTATGGAAGAAATTTCAAACAAATATCAGGAATTTATTGAAGCAGGAATTCCTGCAGAAGATGCCAGAGCGGTATTACCTAATGCAACGTCAACCTCAATGGTAGCGAGTTTAAATCTCAGAGAGCTTATTCATATAGCTAATTTAAGGTTATGTACAAGGGCTCAATATGAAATCAGGCTTATGGTTAAAGGCATGTGTGATGCACTTGTTGCGGAAGAACCATGGCTAAAACCATATCTTGTACCAAAATGCGAAAGATATGGATTCTGCGATGAGGACAAATCTTGCGGAAGAAAGCCTAAACTGGAAGATCTTAAAGCTGTATCAAATACGGCAGAAAACTAATGTGGGATTAAGAAAAATATAAAATTCCTTGTTAATTGAATTTATGTACAGTTTGAGTATAATAGAGTTAATCAAAGTAAAAGGAAATTTATGGCAAATATTGATATATTAAATAAGATTAAACAGTTTTTACTGTCAGCTGCTACGATAAAAGCGGCAGCCTTTGTATCATTTGTAATAGTACTGACTGCAATAATAGCATCTCAGAATTTTTTCTTTCAAAGCGTAATTGAAAACGGAGTAAGCAAAAAGGACATTATTGCAGAAAAAACCCTAACAGTAGTGGATGTCAAACGCACCGATATAAGAAAAAAAGAAGTTGCGCAAAAGGTAGAACCTATTCTTACAACAGCAGAAGACGACTTTATTAAAAACAATCTTGAAACTCTTGAGACATCCATATTGCAAATCAGGAAAAAAGACGTTCCTCAAAGTGTAAAAGAAGAAGAAATATCTATATTATTTGATATTCCGGATAAAAATACCAAAAATTTTGTAATAGACTTTTTCTTAAAGACGGAAGAACCCGCACTAAGAGAAGCCTTCGACAAAGCAAACTTAACCTTAACAAATATTTTAAGTGTAGGTTTATCCGAAAAGGATTTTGAAAATAATAATATTGACAAGGTAATAGCACAACATCTTGTATCTAACGTTTCAAAACGACAAGTTACTATTGTAAACGAATTACTCAACCAAATATTGGTTCCGAATTTAGTAATAGATGAATTTGCAACTGAAATAGCAAGAAAAAATGCAGAAAATTCAGTTAAACCATACGAAATAACTTTCCAAAAAGGGGATAAAATTGTATTTGAAGGTGAACCCGTAACAAAGTTAAAACGAGATGCCCTAAGACAAGCCGGCTATAACGTATATGAACTTAACTTGCAAGGGTTATTGGCGTTACTCGCTCTTGTTTCATTAGGTATATTTATCTATATTGGTTATATCAAATACTTTGCAAAGCAATTTGCAGAACCAAGATTTTTTGCGGTAACAGCATTTCTGACATTGCTGCTTGCAATATTTAGTGTGGTAATGCCAACGGAAATATCACCTTATGCACCGTATGCACTGCCAATTCCGGCATTTGTAATATTATTGTCTATATTCACAAGTCCGAGAGTTGCCTTTGTTGCAACCGGAGTTTTGTTGTCCCTGCTTACAATCGGACTTCAATATTCCGCTCAAGTCATAGTTACTTTTGTACTTTTAAGTTTAATAGGTATAATTATGGTATCTCAAATCAGATACTCAAGACGTTTTGATTTAATCAAAGCAGGATTTATTATATCTGCGGCAGGTCTGCTTGTTGTACTTGCAATATATGTACTTGAAAAATGTCTTATTGACGTAAGCAATGACTTAATAGTAAAAGAAAGTGTTTGTATAGTACTAAACGGCATAATAAGTTCAATGATAGTATTTTTTGTACTTCCTATATTGGAAGGAATGTTTAACATCATTACGCCGTACGGCTTAGCTGAACTTACTGATCACAAATTATTAAAAACATTACTGGACAAGGCTCCGGGAACATATCATCATAGCCTTATGGTTTCAAATCTTTGTGAGGCTGCAGCGGAAGCCATTGGCGCGAACCCGATACTTGCAAGAGTCGGAGCGTTATATCACGACATCGGAAAACTTAAAAGACCACTGTTTTTCGTTGAAAATCAATCATATTTCGGAATTGATAACCCACATAAAAACCATAACCCTCACGTTAGTAAAATGTTAATTACCGCTCACACTAAAGACGGTATTGAACTTGCAAAAGAAAACGGGTTGCCGTCAATTATTAACAATTTCATTCTTCAACATCACGGTGAAGGTTTAGTAAGTTATTTTTATAATGAAGCAGTTAAAAATGAAGGGATTGAAAATGTTCAGGAAGAACAATTCCGCTACTCAGGTCCAAAACCTAATATGAAAGAAACTGCAATATTAATGCTTGCAGATGCAATAGAATCTGCGGTCAGAGCATTTAAAAATCCGACAACAGAAGATATTGAACATATTATAGATAAGATTATTGTTGACAGATTAAATGACGGTCAACTTTCTGATAGTCCGCTTACTTTGAAAGATTTAAAAACAGTTGCTGCTACTTTTAGCAGAATTCTTCGCGGTATGCAGCACGAACGAATTAAATATCAGGAATTAGATGAAAAGTTAAAAGAAGATAAGTCCAATATGTCTGTCAAAATACTTGATGAAGATTTAGAAAACAAAATTAAGCAGCTTGAATCAAACAATAAACCGTTAAAGCCGGAAGAGGGATCTAATGGCGGAAATTAATATTTTCAGCGAAAATATATATTCCGGCTGGCAAGTTGATGAAAAATCTTTTATTGATACAGCCAGAGAAATATTAAGATTTTATCTTGCGCAGGACGAAATAAAAAATTGCAATTGTCTAAGTGATTATGAATACGATACAATATCTTTTGATTTTCTTTACTGCGATAGCAAAAAAACACACGAAATAAATAAAGAATACAGAAATAAGGATTATCCTGCGGATATTATAACATTTGCAATATTTGCCGATACGGATAAAAATGAAAGATTTATTTTCGATGGCGAAATTAACCTTGGAGAAGTTATAATAGCTTTGGATAAAATAATCGAAGAAGCAGACAAAAAAGGTACTACAAAAGAATATGAATTGGCCTTTTTAATAAGCCACGGAATTCTTCACCTATTAGGATTTGACCATCAAACAGAAGAAGATTATAATTTTATTATAGGAATGCAGAATAAAGCACTAAAGGCAACAGGATATGTCAAAGTATAAAACTCAAGGTTTTAGAAAAACCTTCAAAAATGCCAGAAAAGGCGTAAGAATAGTATTAAAAAGCGAACGGAATATAAGAATACATTTTTTATTCGGAACATTAACCTTATTGTGCGGAATAGCACTGGGACTTTCTGCGGTAAAAATATGTTTGGTGCTGCTTGCAATATGTCTTGTGGTAGGATTTGAAATGATGAATTCCGCTATTGAATTTTCACTGGATGCAGTCTTTCATAACAGGTTTTCAACTCTTGTAGGGATGGCTAAAGATATATCAGCCGGTGCGGTAATGTTTGCAACGTTAATAGCAATTGCTATCGGGCTTATCATATTTTTACCGCCAATTACAAAATTATTGTTTGTTTGTTAGCAAACTAAAAGCGGCTCCGTCACCGAAACCGCTAAAACTTTTTATATTAAACTAAATCGTTAATTATTACTCAAAACCAGCTTGAACGTTGCAAGATTTTTAATAGACAACATTGCATGCTTATTATGTTGCTCGTCTGAAATATTAAATATCCTGATTATTCTCTGAATTTCTTCCAAATCTTTTCTATTCTTAATGACATATACGTTACTGATTGGATCAGAAACCACTGACATCATTGTATTTAAATCTTGTTCGTTCATTTTGAAATCCTCATTTCCTTATATATCAATAAAGTATTTTTTGATTAAAAAATTGCCTTTTTTATAAAAATATATGTTACAAAAATTAACATTATTTTAGGCAATTTTTTATAACCGGAAGTTTTTAATATAAAGTAGGTAGATATGGTAAGTTATATAAATCCGATAGGCAATCAAATAGCAGGAAGTGTAAATATACAAAATTTATCTCAGCAAAAAAGCGTGAGACAAAATTTTTACGGTCAAACCAATGAAATAAAACCGCAGGAACAGATTACAAACACCATAAATGACAGTATGGTAAAGGTTCCGATAGCATACACGAAATTGTACGAACAAGAATTACCTTACGGCTTAAAGGCACATTTTTATAAACTTTCAAATGGGCAGAAAGTAGTTATTATACCTAAAGAAGGCAAAACCGTACTACGCTCATATGTAAACACAGGTTCATTGAATGAACCTGACAATCTTCGAGGAATAAGCCACTATATTGAACATAATTTATTTAACGGTTCGGAAGGATTGGAAGCCGGAGAATTTTTCAAAACAACCGACAAGATGGGGGCTGATACGAACGCAAGCACAGGACTGGCAGAAACAAATTATTACATAGCATCAAATCTGCTAAACACAGACGATTTAGAGAATAAAATAAAAATTCATGCGTCTATGCTTGAAACGCCAAAATTCACATTAGACATGCTTGAAAAAGAAAAAGGTATTGTCAATTCCGAAATAAACATGATAACTTCAAATCCTGATAATATAGCCTATAACAATACATTAAAAAATCTCTTCAATATAAAAACAACCTCAAATGACATAATAGCAGGCACAACAAATAATATAACAAATTTTACTAGGGATGATGTTGTAAAATACTTTAATGATAACTATTTTCCGGCAAACATTGTAACGGTCTTATCAGGAGAAATTGAGCCGGAAGAATCGATTAAATTAATTTCAAAATATTTTAATTCAACTAAAGCGGCGGGTAATAAACGAAACTTTGAAAAATTAGAACCAATAGACAAAACAAAAAGAATGGATATTCTTTCTGACAAAACCCAATCCGCATATGTCGTTATGGGCTTTTGCGGTCCAAAAAATAATGATACAAAGAGCAGAATCTACACAAATGCTCTGGCAAGGTTAATGTTTACCTCAAGTACAGCACAAGACGTATTCAAACCCCTAAATGCGGAACTGGTTGCTGCTGAAGAGAAAATCCTTGCAAAAGCAAACGCTCCGAGAGCAATTATGATTATGGGAGAAGTTTCAGATGAAAACAGTGAAACACTGCTAAAAAAAATATATGCTCAGATTGAGAAACAGCAAAAAACCAAAATTTCCGATACAGAATTAAAAATACTTAAGCGTGATATGAAAAAAGATTTCAGAAATATGTTTGAATCTTCATTTACAATAAACGATTTTATCGGAACATCAATTCTTGAAGGTAATGCTGATGCAATAAACAACTATGAAAAGATGATTGATGAAATAACTCCGGAAACACTTCAGCAGGCCGCAAAGGAATACTATAACCTTGATAAAACATCTATAACCGTACTACACCCTCAAGATACTCAACTATCAAAAATTAATG